>WJKQ01000081.1 GCA_014728975.1 Candidatus Peregrinibacteria bacterium
GGTTTATTAGGGAGAAAATCAATTGGCTCACGCTTTAATGAAAGAGATAAGACCAAAGTATCCAGAATCCTTGAAAAAATGAACCTTACGGATTTAAAAGAAACACCCATAGGGGAGCTTTCGGGAGGACAAAGACAACGGATTTTAGTCGCAAGGGCACTCGTAAGAAGTCCAAAGTTATTACTTCTTGATGAACCTACAAATAATATTGATCAGGAAAGTGGAAGTAATCTATATAAACTTCTTCATGAATTAAATAAAGATATAACTGTAATTATAGTTTCACATGATATTGGTGCAGTATCAAAATATGTAAATAAGATATTTTGCTTAAATCGAAAAATTGTTTGCAATAAAGCGGATAAAATTACCGGTGAATGTTTTGCTACAGATTTTAAGCATGTTCATCATAAAAAAGAATGTATCGTAAAATAAAATATGCTGGAAATATTACAATATGAATTCTTTAGAAATGCTCTTACAATAGGTGTTTTAAGCGGCATCGCCTGTGGAATTATCGGTAGTTTTATTGTAATTAAAAAGATTTCTTTTATATCTGGAAGTATTGCGCATGCTTCATTTGGAGGTATAGGAATTGCTTATTTTTTGGGAATTAATCCTGTGCTTGGGGCATTTGTATTTAGTGTTTTATCTGCACTGGGAATTGGGATTATAAATAAAAAGAATAAATCTCAAGAAGATGCTTCGATCGGCGCAATATGGGCTATTGGTATGGCAATAGGTCTTTTATTTATTTATTTCACTCCAGGCTATGCAGCGGATCTTATGAGCTACCTATTCGGGAACATATTACTCTCCACAAATAGCGATTTAATATATATAGCTATACTAAATGTATTTATTATATTAAGCGTTTTTATACTATTTAAGTGGCTTGTCGCAGTAATATTTGATGAGGAATTCGCCCTGATTACCAATATTAAAGTTTTTCCATTGTATCTCTTTTTATTGGTTTTAATAGCTTTATCAGTTGTAGTTTTAATCAGGTCAGTAGGAGTAATTCTTGTAATAGCTTTGCTTACATTGCCGGCATCAAGTGCTCAACTTATGAGTAAAAAATTCAAAAATATTATTTATATTGCAATATTTTTAGCTATATTTTCAAATCTATCAGGCATATTCCTTTCATATTACTTAAACCTGCCTTCAGGTCCGGTTATTATTTTTACTGCAGCATTAATTTACATTGTAGTTTTACTATTCAAAAATTTCCCAAGACTAAAAACCTCTTAGGAGTAAAAAATTGAAATAAGTTACAGTGTTCAGATAATCAGCAACTTAAAGCACCAAAACCTCTCCAAAAAGTACGAACATTCTCCATGATGGAGCTCCAAAGATACTGTACAGAGAACAGGTCGCAGTAGCGGTTTTTAGTGATTAGAAAGAAGAACTTAGAGTTAAAAAGTTCCCGTCACCACAAAAAGGAGGGGGTCTGATATGATGAAAGTGTATTTTATCCCATAACAAAACCCCTCATGAACAAGATAACGATGGATTGAGCTGCCTCTACAAAGAAGTTAGAACCTGTTTCAAGGAAAAGCGCGGCTAAAAGGTAGAGCTTCCTAGGAAGCTCGCGGCCGCGCCGGCCACCGCCTTTCGGCCGGCGCATGCAAGCACGAGTGGCAAACCAAAGCAAAAGGGCGGGAAGTCAAAAATTCCTCCCCCAGATTATCTCCTTTTTGCCTTCCCGCCTGAAAAGCACTGCGCTTCCCGCGCGAAAAGACGACGGTTTCGGGGCGGCTAGATTTTGTTTTCAAGGAATAATCACTTCTCATAAGGTCACTTATAGTCTATAGACTTATAATATACAGAGAGTAAACTTGCAGTCAATAAGTGACACCAGTTTATGACAAATATTCAAGTCAAATTTGGCCAAAAAATAAGAAAAATTCGTACAGAAAAAGGTTTTTCTCAGGAAGTTTTGGCCTCAAAATCGGGACTCCATAGAACCTACATCAGCGATATTGAACGAGGTGACAGGAATGTCTCACTAAAGAATGTAGAGAAAATCGCTAAAGCTCTGGCAGTTTCAGCTCACGATTTATTAAAAGATTAAACCTAAAATTATGTCCAACTCAGACCTTACATTTATAACGAACGAAAAAGACAAGAGCCTACTGGAAAGATTCAAAGTTCTAATCAAAGATTCTTATTACTTTGATGCCCTAGTTGGCTATTTTTTTATTAGTGGCTTCTATAAACTTTATCCGTCGCTTGAAAAAACCGACAAGGTAAGAATTCTAATCGGATTGAAAATGCGCCGAAGGAATCTATAGAAATTATTGAGGACTGGCGGATGGAAAATTTTGTTGTAGCCGTGTCGGTGTTATATTTTCTGCACGGTAGAGAAAGTCAGCCGGATTTTTTATTTCCCTGGCTTTTGTATTTGCTTAAACATCAAAATGGCAACATCAGAAACGCGGCCAGGCGTATGATAGAAACTGAACTTGGACCGCTAACTTTCCATATTCGCTGCCCGGAATATAAGCACGATGAATCGGACATAAAAAAATCAAATCATATTTTGTTAAGCTTGTATGCATCTTTGAATAAGTTGTTAGATGATCTATGGGAACCTAAATATAAAAGATACAAATATGTGGATTCCTTGCCGACCGGTTCATACAAAACAATTCAACTGATTTTATGCAGAATACATGAAAGTTGTGGCGAAGTATATATGGAGCGATTAAGGAACAAATTGATAGAGAATTAATACATTTTCTCCCAACGCTCTAACGTGTCAATCTTTTTACTTTTTTAGCGCAATGTAAAATATATTGACATTTTCGTTTGGACAGCTATAATGGGATAGTATTACTATTTATCATTACCATGAACCTCAAGCAAATCCGTCAAAAGCAGGGAATCACTCAGGCAGAGATGGCGCAGAAGCTTGGAGTCTCTCGCCCAACTTATATTCAGATTGAAAGAGGCAAAAGAGAACTGACTGTCGGACAAGCCAGGGTTATTTCTGAACTTCTGCAAATATATAAATCTCAGGAGTCCGAACCGAAGAAATTGAAAGAAAAAATAGCTTCGGGGAATGAGTCCGGTAAGTTTAACCATCAGAAGTTTGAAGAAGTGCTTCTTTATATTTTGGAAAAAGTCGGCGCAAAGCCGAATATTGGCGAGACGGCCCTTTTCAAATTGCTTTATTTTATAGATTTCGATTTTTATGAAAAACACGGACAATTTATAACAGGCGCGACATATATGAAAAATCACCACGGCCCCA
>WJKQ01000082.1 GCA_014728975.1 Candidatus Peregrinibacteria bacterium
GATTTTTACCCGTGATATAATATTATCTTGCTTTTAAATATAAGTTCATATAAATTAGGCAAGCATTAATAATAGAAGAATATGCCAACAGTAAACCAACTGATAAGAAAATCCAGAAAAAAAACAAAGAAAAAGAACAAAGCACCCGCTTTACAGCTTTCCTTTAATCACCTCAAAAATAAAAGTGTCAAA
Source organism: Candidatus Peregrinibacteria bacterium (assembly GCA_014728975.1). GTDB lineage: Bacteria > Patescibacteriota > Gracilibacteria > UBA1369 > LOWO2-01-FULL-3 > WJKQ01. Next base: position 193 of record WJKQ01000082.1, read on the forward strand.
CTTTCATGTCCGCAAAAACGCGGAGTATGCACAAAAGTAACTACTTTGACACCAAAAAAACCTAACTCTGCTCTAAGAAAAGTAGCAAGAGTAAAGCTGACTAACGGAATGGAAGTCAACGCCTATATTCCGGGTGAAGGACATAATCTGCAGGAACATGCTATTGTAACAATCCGGGGCGGAAGAGTAAAAGACCTTCCCGGTGTACGTTATCACATAGTCCGGGGTACCCTGGATACCCAGGGTGTTCAAAACCGCGAACAAGGAAGATCAAAATATGGAACAAAAAAGCCTGCTAAATCAGAATAATAAATTATGAGAAAGAAAAAAGCTGCATTATTTATTCCCGAAGAATCATCTCCTCTGCAGGAGAAATTTATTAACTACCTAATGCTGGATGGAAATAAATCCAAAGCCAGAAAAATATTTAATGAAACTTTGAAAATAATAAGCAAACAAATATCAGGAGATCCGGAAAAAGTATTTAAAATAGCGGTTGATAACGTAAAACCACATCTTGAAGTCAAAGCAAAAAGGATCGGAGGCGCAGTTTATCAAATTCCAAGAGAAGTTAAACCAAACAGACAAACCTCCCTGGCATTTAGATGGATAATCAAAGCTTCCAGAGACAAAAAAAGTTCTTCAATGTCAAAAAACCTGGCAAATGAATTAATTGATGCTTCAAACAAACAGGGAAGTTCAATAAAGAAAAAAGAAGACACCCACAGAATGGCGGAAGCAAACAAAGCATTTGCACATCTTTCAAGATACTAAATCTTGACTTCCCTATTAAGCTCCCTATAATAACCTAGCGTTTTTGCAAAACGCCGATTCAATCTATAACAAATTAAAGATGGCCGATAATCTGACAAAACTACGTAATATTGGAATAATCGCTCATATAGACGCCGGTAAAACCACCGTTACGGAGCGCGTACTTTTTTATTCCGGAAAAACACACAAAATAGGAGAAACACATACGGGAGAATCACAAATGGACTGGATGGCGCAGGAAAAAGAAAGAGGGATAACAATTACTTCCGCAGCGACAACATGCTTTTGGAAGCCAAAAAATTCCGAAGAAACTATGCAAATAAATATTATTGACACTCCCGGACATGTCGATTTCACGGTAGAGGTGGAAAGATCTTTGCGCGTACTCGACGGAGGAGTCGCGGTTTTTGACGGAGCAATGGGAGTGGAACCACAATCCGAAACAGTATGGAGACAGGCAGATAAATATAACGTTCCAAGAATAGCGTTTATAAATAAAATGGATAAAATGGGTGGAGACTTTTTTATGAGTCTAAAAAGTATCCAGGAAAGGTTAAGTCCAAACGCGGCAGCTATTCAACTCCCTATCGGAGCGGAAAAAGATTTCAAGGGAGTTATAGATCTTATCGAGAAAAAAGCCTATATATTTGAGGGAAAAAGCGGCGAAACCGTAAATGAAATCGATATTCCTGAAGATATGAAAGAACAGGCTGAAGAATATAGAAATAAAATGATCGAAAAAATTGCAGAAAACGACGACACAGTCATGGAAAAATTTTTGGAAGAAAAAGAAATTACAATAGATGAAATCAAAAAAGGACTTAGAAACGCGACAATAAAGGGCGAATTATATCCCGTAATGTGCGGAACCGCACTGCAAAATATGGGAATACAGCCTTTATTAGACGCTATATGCTGGTACCTTCCAAGTCCGATAGAGGTTCCCCCGGTAAAAGGTGAAGACATAAAAACCGGTGAAGAAATAAGAAAAAAAGCAGATGAAAATGAACCGTTTGCGGCTCTTGCATTCAAAATAGCAACAGATCCTTTTGTTGGAAGCCTCTGCTATTTTCGGGTATATTCCGGAAAACTGGATTCGGGAAGTTATGTCCTGAACGCGTCCACCGGAAATAAAGAACGTGTTGGAAGACTCCTTCAAATGCACGCAAATTCCAGAGAAGAAATAAAATCGGTAAAAGCAGGAGACATCGCGGCAATAGTTGGATTAAAAAACACAACAACTGGAAATACCCTCACGACTCCAAGCAGTCCCGTACTCCTCGAATCAATCACTTTCCCTGATCCGGTTATAAGAATCGCAGTTGAACCAAAAACAAAAGCCGATCAGGAAAAAATGAGCATGGCACTTCAAAAACTGGCAGAGGAAGACCCCACATTTACTGTCAATACAGACGAAGAAACAGGGCAAACAATTATTGCCGGAATGGGAGAACTGCATCTGGACATAATCGTGGACCGCCTTAAAAGAGAATTTAAAGTCGAGGCAAACATAGGAAGACCACAGGTTGCATATAGAGAAACTATTACAAAAGAGATAAACATGGAGGAAAAATATGTAAAACAAACCGGTGGAAGAGGCCAGTACGGGCATGTGTTTTTGAGAGTTGCGCCACAAGAAGCCGGTACAGGTTATGAGTTTGTTAATTCGATTGTTGGAGGAAAAATTCCAAAAGAATATATCCCGGCAGTAGATAAAGGCATTCAGGAGGCAATGACAAAAGGAATAATTGCAGGATATCCGATAGTGGATATAAAGACGGAGCTCTACGACGGTAGTTATCACGATGTAGATTCCTCAGAAATGGCTTTTAAAATTGCCGGATCGATTTGTTTTCAAAATGCAGTAAAACAAGCGGGACCGGTTCTTTTGGAACCGATAATGAGCGTTGAAGTAACAGTTCCTGAAGAATATTTTGGAGACGTGATGGGAAATATCAATTCAAGACGTGGACAAATATTGGAATCGGGAGACAGAGGACTTGTAAAATTCATTAAATCGGAAATTCCATTAGCTGAGATGTTTGGATACGCAACAGACTTAAGATCAA
>WJKQ01000083.1 GCA_014728975.1 Candidatus Peregrinibacteria bacterium
AAATAATAATGATAATAATAGGTTTGGGAATACTTGTTGGAATTGTTTTTCTGGGAATCAGAATAAAAGATATAAAAAAACCCGAAGAACAAAAGCTGGTTTTTGAATATATTGAAGCGCTTAGAAAAGAATTTAGAGAAAGCAGTTTTGAAAACAGAAAGGAAACACAGCAAAGGCTTGATAATATACACGAAAGATTAACAAAAGGCCTGGAACAATCCTCAGAAACTCTACAGAAGCAGTTTGGCCAAAGCGCGAAATTGATTAAGGAAGTTACGGAAAGACTTACAAAACTGGATGAAACAAATAAACAGGTATTAAATTTTTCGGAAAAAATGCAGAACCTGGAAAATATACTCAAAAACCCCAAACAAAGAGGGATTCTAGGTGAATATTTTTTGGAGACGCTTTTAAGTCAGGTACTTCAGCCGAATCAATATAAAATGCAGTACGAATTTAAAGATAAACAAATAGTGGACTCGGTAATTTTTTTCAAAGATAAGATAATACCGATAGATGCTAAATTTTCTCTCGAAAAATATAATATGATAATGGAAGAAAAGGATAAAAATAAACGCGATAAACTTGAAAAAGAATTTAAACTGGATATAAAAAACAGAATCGACGAAACGGCAAAATATATAAGACCTGAGGAAAATACAACAGAATTCGCATTTATGTTTATTCCGGCAGAAGGCATTTATTACAATCTATTAATTTATAAAGTGGGAACAATGGAGATAAACGCCAGCGATCTGATAGAATACGCTTTTAAAAAACATGTGATAATCGTTTCACCAACATCATTTTTTGCGTATTTAGAAACAGTCCTTCAGGGCTTAAAAGCTCTTAAAATGGAAGAATCAGTAAAAGAAATCATAAAAAAAGTTGGAAGACTGGCTGATCATATGAACAGTTATGAAACATATCTTCAGAAAATGGGAAACAGCCTTGGAACTACTGTAAATATGTACAATAACGCTTATAAGGAATTCAATAAAATTGATAAAGACGTATATAAAATAACTGATGGTGAATCGGGCGGTAAAACAGACCCTGTTCTTATAGACAAACCAAAGATTGAAGATTAAACTATAACAAAAATTAACATTAAGACTATGGGAGTTCGTACAAAAGTATTAGTATCTGTTCTGCTCGTTGGCGCGGTTATTGGAATTTTGGTAATACAAACAGAAAATAGACAACTGTTTAAAGGTCAGATTTTTGAAGAACCGGAAGAAGAGGTTGAAATCGTAAGCAGAGAGGCACTGCCTGACTTAAAGCCGGATTTGGAAATTCTTCCACCCGAAAACGGGGAAAATGACATAATCGCAGACGTGACTATTGAAAATATAGGAGAAGGGGCAATTGTTGGGGGCCAGCCTTTTAATTACGCAATTTACATAGGAGGGGAGGAAGTCTTTACAAATAGTGATTCCTACAGCGCATTGGAGCCTGGTGATGCGTTTTCTTTCAATTATCCAATTCCCAGAACCATCTATGGTTACGAAAACAGCGGAACTATTTCTGTGATATTGGACACTGAAGACACTATTAAAGAAAGCAACGAAGAAAATAATGAAATTGAAAAACAATACAACTTCTAAATATGGCGGATCAAAAAAAGACATTGAACAAAGAAGAAGAACATATCCGGAAGTCTGGTAAAAGACAAAAAGATATAATGCGCGAGGAGAGAGAGGGATTGAGAAAAAGGATAAATGTGGGTAAGGAAACAAAAGAAAAACTCGAAGAAAGTAAAATTAAAAACTTTTTTGAAAGTGTTTTAGGTAAAGGAAGAATATCAAGATTTTTATCGGGAGTAACCGGATGGTTTGCGGATAAACTCGGTATTGGAAAAAAAGAAATATCCTGGGAAGAATTTACAAAAGAAATCGAAAAACAGGATAAAAAAACTAAAAACGAACCTCTAAATCTTGAAAAATTCATTGTTTCACATCGGGCGCTTGGATACGGCAGACATAAAGAAAATTCAGATAAAGCAATAGAAGCTTCTCTAAAAAGGGGAGAGGATCAGATAGAAATTGACCTGAGAAAAGGAGCGGATGGAGAAATCTATCTTGTACACGATTCAATAAAGAATGAAAAAAAACCCGAAAAAAAATATACAACACTTAAAGAAGCATTGAAAATTTTTGCCGGTCATAAAAATCAGGATGTTGTGATATTTTTTGACGTTAAAGAGCCCGGGATTGTAGGAATTCTGGATGAAATGATCGAAAATATAGATAATGAAAATAAAAATAGAAAACATTATATTCCGCTTTCAGAAAGACATTTTTTAATGAGTTTTAATCCGGAAATACTAAAAAGAGCTTTGGAAAAAAACAAAAAAAGACCGTTAATGTTCAGCTATTTGCCAACCGCTAAACTGCAGACTGAAAAAGAAGCTGAAAAGGAAGGTAATATATTTGATTTATTCACAAAAAAACATGTTAGAAAAATTTGTAAAAAAATAGATTCATATACGGGAATGAACCTGACAAAAGATCTTGAAAACCTTTCAATAAAAATAAATGGAAAAAATATGGAAGGCTCCAACCCTGAAGATGAAAATGTTCTGCATATCGACAGTGAACTTCCCGGAAAGGATATTCTTTCAATGATAAGGAAAACAAATGGATACATTTGTATACCTTTCACGCTTGCGACTCCTGAAATTATAGAAAAAGCTCATGCTGAAGGAGTAAAAGTGGCCGTATGGGACGCGGAGGGTATTGAAATTCAAAGAGCGATTGCTCAGGGAGTTGATTTAATTATAAGTGACCGTCCTGATGTAATGAAAAGTTAAACGGCAGGACAAATAAGCCTGAAATCACAAAATTGGCAGTAAAAATTTGGTTTGGCCGGAAATTTTGAAACTTTCATTTCCTCGATTAATTTACTTATTTCATTAATTAAATCATCAAGTTGTTCGTTTGTCCTGGTAGTTGAAACTTTTTTATTTTCTTCAAGAAAATAAATACTGAGTTTGGAGACGGGGATTTTAAAAATATCTCTGCAGGCGAGCGCATAAATAGAAAGTTGTAAATCGTTTTTTAATTTTGGATCTTTAGGCATCCTGCCGGTTTTATAATCTATTACTTCAAAAGTTCCGTCTTTTAGTTCATCAAGTCTGTCAATTCTTCCATTAATCAGATAATTGCCGATCTTAACATTAAAGGAGCGTTCAAGATATTTTGGAGCGATCCATGGATCTTTATTTTTATTATAATAATTTTTTAAAATTTCAAGGCCTTTCTTTTTTCTGGTTTCTTCGTGATTTTTACTTTCATATCCTTGAGAAATCCAGTTTTTTTCGTATATATTTTTCAAAAGACCAAAATCTACACTTTCACCATCTTTAATGTGTTGATAGAAATCTTTCAATGTTTCGTGGATGCTTGTACCAAAATTGGTTGAATGTGAAGAAGGTATCGGAACTTTCATTAAATATCTGTAATTATACTTTAGAGGACAATCTTTGAATGTTTTAATCTGTGAATAACTAAGCCTGTTTCCTTTGAATGATGGTAAATTAAAAATAGAATTGCCGGGTTCCTTGAATTTTTTTAATTTTTCAACCGCATCCTCTTTTTCCTCATGATCGGTCCATATCGACATACCACTTTCATTGATCTCTTTGACAAATGGAGAGGCTTTCCATTTTTTGTTGCCTTCGTATCTGTCGCTGAATGTAACGAATAATTTTTTTTTGGCTCTGGTCATAGCAACATAAAAAAGCCTTCTTTCTTCCTGTAAATGATAATCACCTTCAGGATAGATTTCTTTTGTTAATTTTTCGGGAATTTCAAAGGTTTCTCTTCTTTTTTTGGTGGGAAACCTGCTTTTGACAGCATCGACAATAAAAACATAATCAAATTCAAGACCTTTTGCTCCGTGTGCGGTTAAAATTTGAACTGATTCAAAATCGGCAAATTCATCACGAGAGAGAGAGGCATTAGCTTCTTCTAACAGATTTAGATAATTAACAAAATCAATAACTGATCGATCTTCATTTTCATGCTCAAATTTTGTTACCTGGTTTGCGAATTCATTGATATTTTGCACTTCTTCATATTTATCATTCTCAAGCAGAAACTTCAAATAGCCTGATTTTTTCATAAACTCATTAAGTAAATGACCTACCGAATTTTTCTTGGAAAATTCAATAAGATGAGTAAGAAGATCATAAATTTTTCTGACATTGCTTTCAGTGCCTGGGATCGCCATATTTCCATTATTAAATTCATTTTTTAAATACATAAAAATATTTTCCTTATTGGATTTTCCTAAAATTTCAAGAATTTCAGCCATTGAAATTTCAAAAATATCTATTTTCAATATTCTCAAAAGAGCGATATCGTTTCTTGGATTGGCGGTAAATTGAATCACCGAAATAAGATCTTTTATTTCTTCAAGAGAAAGAAGACCTTTAGGATTTCTAACCTGATAGGGAAGACCTAGATATTTTAATTCATCAATAAAAGGATGAGTCAGATTATTTGACCTTACAAGAATTGCAAAATTTTGAAATGGGATATTTTCATTTCGATGAAGAAATTTAATTTTTTCAGCGACAAACACAGATTCCTGTGTAAAAACAGGGAAATGATGGATCTCAATTGGTTCATTATGTTCCACATTACAATTCAATTTTTTGCTTAAACTTGCTTTTTCTTCAAGACGGTCGGGATTATTATTTTGAATCAGACTATAGGCGCCGTCCAAAATATTTTTACAGCTTCTGTAATTTTCAAGTAATACGATTTTTTTATGATCTGGAAAAGCTTCCTGAAATTTTAAAATATTACTCAGACTTGCACCGCGCCATTTATAAATACTCTGATCATCATCGCCGACAACAACTATATTTTCATGATCTTTAACAAGCTTCATTACCAGCTGAAATTGTGCGTAATTTGTATCCTGAAATTCATCCACCAAAATATATTTATATTTTTTCTGATATTCGTTTAAAACTGATTTCCTCTTATTTAACAGCTCAATAACTTTATAAGTAAGATCGCCAAAATCCAGATAGTTATTTTTCATTAAAAGATCCTGGTATTTTAAGTAAGCACTGGCTATTTCCTTCATTTTATCTCCTTCTTCACCATCAAGTTTTTTAGAATAGTTAAGATAGCTTTCAGGGCTGATAAATTCATCCTTTAATTTATTAAAGTGTTTCAATAAATCATAAATAAACCGATTTGGATTGCCCAGAGGCCTATAATAATCAAGTTCAAAAGAATAGAGATTTTTTTTAAAGAAAAACCATTGATCGACATCGGATAAAATTTTAAATCCCGGATCGATACCTGTTTCAAGACCCGCGTCCCTTAAAATATTCTCGGAAAAAGCATGAAAAGTTTTGATACACAGTTCTTCATAACCGAGAGGCAACCTTAAATCAACCCTTTCAACCATTTCATTGGCGGCTTTTTCAGTAAAAGTAAGCGCGAGGATCTCATCGGATTTGGCTTTATTAAAGTTCAGTAAATTTATGATCCTCTCAGTAATAACTCTGGTTTTTCCCGTACCAGCTCCTGCGATAATTAAGAGAGGCCCCTTGTCATGATTCACCGCTTTAAGTTGTGCAGGATTTAATTCCATTTATTTATAATTTTTACTCTTCCTTTTCTTCCTTTTCTTCTTCCTTTTCTTCTTTTACTTCTTCAGAACTTTCTTCCTTTTCATTTAATGCTTTTATAGAAAGAGCAACTCGATGTTCTTCAGAATCAATTGAGATTATTTTTGCCTTTATTTTTTCTCCTACTTTAAGAACTTCTGAAGCATCGGAAATTTCTTCTTCCGACACTTCACTGACATGAATAAGACCGTTAATTTCATCATTTAATTTAACAAATGCTCCAAAAGGAGTAATTCTATTAATTTTGCCTTCTATAACGGTACCGACTTTATATTTTTTTGTCGCCTCGATCCATGGATCAGGCACAAGTCTTTTCATTGAAAGGCTGATTTTGTCTTTCTCTTTACCAATAACAAGAACATCGACTTCTTCTCCCATTTTTCCATAATCATGTGGATCTTTGACATGTCCCCAGGCAATTTCTGAAATATGAACAAGCCCCTCAAGACCATCAAATGTTACAAAAATACCAAACTTTACAATTCCACTTATTTTCCCTTTAATTTTTTGTCCTATTTCGAGTTTTTCAAAAGCCTCTTCTCTTTGAATCTCTTCAGCGGCCTTTTCAGACAAAATCAATTTACCGCCTTCTTGATCCAGAGTAAGAATCTTAACTTTTAGAGGCGTACCAATTAATTTTTGAAGTCTGTTTAAAATTTCATTACTGTCGGCGCCATCAACACGGGGATAATGTAAGGGAGCAAGCTGTGAAACAGGAATAAAACCTTTAATTCCATCAACATTAAATAGAAGTCCGCCTTTATTCGCTTCATTAGGTACGATTTCAACAACTTTGGAATTTTCATAAGCATCCACAAATTTATTCCAGGTTTTTTCCTGACTTGCCTTTCTTAATGAAAGGACAACCAGACCATCTTCATTTTCTTCTTCCAAAACATATGCTGAAACTTCATCTCCAGATTTTATATTTTTTATTGTACCTGTACTGTCATACGCTTCATGACCGGTAATAATTCCCGTGGAAATACCATCAATATCAATTAAAGCTTTATTTTTTGATACTGAAATTACAGTACCGTCAACCAATGTGCCGGGAATTGGTTTTTTTATTCCTTCGGCCCCTTTTAATAATTCATCCATCAAGGGACTTTCGACGTAAGAAATCATCATAGCTTATTTTAGCAAGATGTTTTAAAAAATATAAACTATTTGGAAAATAAACTATCTTGCTAATAAAAATGTTTTACTTTCAAATAGCAGGCAGATTATATGGACTATTTTTATTAGAGTCAAGCTTTTACAATTTCGAGGTCCTTACCTTTTTTCAAAACTTTTACTTTATCTCCTTCTTTAAATTCACTATCTAAAAACTTCGCTGTTAAAGGGTCCTCTATTAATTCCTGAATAGCTCTTCTTACGGGGCGTGCTCCGTATTTTGGATCATAACTGGCTTCAGAAAGAATATCCAGGGCACCATTTGTAACATTTAAAGTAATATTTTTTTGGTCAAGCCTGTCTTGAAGATAGTTTAAATGTAATTTGACTATATCTTTAATATTTCCATTTGTAAGAGCATGGAAAACGATTATTTTATCTACTCTATTCAAAAATTCCGGCTGAAACTTATCCTTTAAATCATTTAATATATCCTCTTTTAGAGATTCAAAGTCATCCATGGCTTTTTTTTGTTCATCCGTGGTGATTGAAAAACCGATAGGAGCTGCTTTTTCAGTTAACTTTTTAGCTCCGACGTTGGAAGTCATAATAATAATTGTATTCCTGAAATCAACTTTTCTGCCTTTTGCGTCAGTTAATTCACCATCCTCCAAAATTTGAAGCAATAAATTGAAAACATCGGGATGAGCTTTTTCAATTTCATCAAAAAGAATTACACTATAAGGCTTTCTTCTTACAGATTCTGTTAATTGTCCGCCTTCTTCATAACCAATATATCCTGCGGTCGCTCCAACAAGCCTTGAAGTATTATGTCTTTCCATAAACTCACTCATGTCTATTTTAATTAACGCATTTCTGTCGTTAAAAATTTCTTCGGCCAAAGTTTTTACAAGTTCAGTTTTACCAACACCTGTAGGGCCCATAAAAATAAATGAACCGATCGGGCGTTTTTCATCTGCAAAACCTGCGCGTGACCTCCTTATAGCTTTTGATACTGCTTCGATAGCTTCGTCCTGTCCGATTATTCTTTTTTTAAGCGCCTTTTCCAGAGATTTTAATTTTGAAATATCGTTTTTCATAAGTTTGGTAACGGGAACTCCGGTCATTGTTGAAACTATTTCCGCGATATTGTTTTCTCCTAATTTTTCTCTTTTTGATCTTGGAATTTTTACATACCTTTGTTCATCAATTTTTCTGATAAGATCAAGTTCCTCATTTCTTAGCTCGGCTGCTTTTTCATAATCCTGTCTGGCGACACTGTTTTCTTTCTTTTTTATTACGTTTGTTAATTTTTTTTGTAATTTCCTAATTTTATCACTGTTTCCTTTTGCTTTTATTCGCTTTTTCGCGGCGGCCTCATCAATAAGATCAATAGCCTTATCCGGTAAAAACCGATCATTGATATATCTTTTTGATAAATGAACGGACGAAACAAGAGCATTATCTGAAATAATTAAATTATGATGATCTTCAAATGATTCTCTTATACCTTTTAGTATAGTAAATGTTTCATCAACGTCAGTTTCTTCAACTGTTACAGATTGAAATCGTCTTTCCAAAGCCGCATCTTTTTCAATATTTTTTCTATACTCACTTGTTGTGGTTGCTCCTATAACCTGAACTTTGCCTCTTGATAGAGCGGGTTTTAAAATATTAGCCGCATCAAGGCTGCCTTCGGCACTCCCTGCTCCTATCACTGTATGAAGTTCGTCAATAAATAAAATTATATTGTCCTGAGAAGCGGCTTCTTCAAGAATATGTTTTACTCTTTCTTCAAATTCTCCTCTATATTTTGTGCCTGCCACAACAGAAGCCATAGAAAGTGAAAGAATTTTTTTATCTAAAATATTATCCGGAACCTGTTCATTTGCAATTGCCTGAGCCAGTCCTTCACAGACTGCGGTTTTACCGACTCCGGATTCTCCGATTAATACAGGATTATTTTTTGTTTTACGTGATAAAATACTGACAACTCTTTCGATTTCTTTACTACGGCCTATAATAGGCCCCACTTTTCCTTCCTTTGTTTCTTCAACAAGATCTGATGTAAAGTAATCCAATGCTGGAGTGTTTGAATTTTTTTGACCTTTCTTTTTCTTTGGATATTCATTAGCTTCTTTTTGTTGTCCTGAAAGAACTCCCTGAAGACCTGTAAGAAAAAATTCGATAGGATTCACCATTTGCTGATTTTTTGGAGGTAATTGGGCTGAAGCAACTGAATCCTGGGTAGGATGATTTTTTGCGCGCTCAAATATCTCCAGAATTTGCTCCTTAATATCAGATGGAGATACCTTCATATTTTCAAGAATTACTGTTGCCGCAGTATTATCCTGAGATACTAATGAAAAAAGCAGATGTTCGGTTCCAACAAAAGAATGACCAAAATCATAAGCTGTTTTTACAGCTTCCTCTATAACTTCTTTTGCAAAACCGCTTAACCCGCCTGAAGGACTTGAAGAACCTCTTGAAGTGCTGGATCTTCCAACAGTTTTAAGTACTAAATTAACATTATCAAGAGATACGCCAAAGTTTATTAAAATAGAAGCGCCCAATGAATTTTCCTGTGCTAAAATACCAATTAATAGATGTTCTGTCCCCACATAATTTAATTTTGACTCTTTAGCCTTTTCCTGAGCGACAATCAACGCTCTTTTTGCTTCTTTTGTAAATTTATCGAAATGATTTATTTCACTCATAATTTATTTTAAATAATTTTCAAATAATTTTATCATAAAATCAATAAACATAGAACATTAAATACTCAAATAATCTTTACTTAAGAATAAATAATTGTATGTATTGTATGTTAGGATGTTAGCACTCTTAATTTTAGAGTGCTAAAAAATGTTTGTCAAGTTATTTCTGCTGTAAACCGCCATTCAAGATTAGTTCCCTTATTTATCCCAATTCTTTTGGAACTTTTTACGTTATAAACAATTTGGTTATCTTTAATATAAAAATCTGGATTCGTACATAAATCAATACCATTGTCCTTTTTATTAATATTAAATGCCCGGCATAATTTTCCCGGACCGTCTAATTTTTCATTTGAATTAAAACCCGAAACAGGTTTTACACCACGTATAAGTACGGCGGATCCTATTTCTTCCTTTTCAGTAACTATATTGAAGCAGTAATACATTCCATAAATAAAATAAACATATACAAACCCCGCTTTTCCGAACATAACTTTATTTCTCTTTGTCTCACCTTTATACGCATGACATGCCGGATCCATAGAACCGATATATGCTTCAACTTCGTTTATTTGTCCTACAAACTGATCTTTAATCAAATATTTACCTAAAAGATCTTTAGCTACATCGAGAGTAGGTCTGCTGAAAAAATTTCTTTTTAATTTATTCATCTTCAATTTCGATAGGCGTAATACTGTCCGCCATTACGATCATTAAAGATTCATATTCGACCGGACCGCTAACCCTGTAATTTTGATTATCAATTGACGCGTATATATTTATTTTTCCATTTTCAATAACTTTTACCCCGTTCCCATTCGGAAAATTTATATTTGTGCCTGGCGGAAGATCGTCTGAAATAACATCAAGGGAAATTATTTCATTTTCATCAGTCACAGATTCATCACTGAAACCATAATGATGTCTTACACCTTCTTCGGTTCCGCGGGATCCAGCATAATACCAATTTGATGGATATTTTGCGCTGAAATGGTAGGGGAGGCTTTCAAAGGAAGTAAGTTCCATGTCGATTTCAGGAACTTCAGATATTTCCTCAACTCCTGTTTCTTCAGCGGATGTTTCCTCAGTTGTTGTTTCTTCCTCAAATCCTGAATCTATAATTTCATCTTCTTCTACAGTAAAACCTGTGAATCTAAATTCAGAAATCATCTCATTAAATATTTTTTTATTTTCCTCATTAAAATTTTCATTTTCAATGAAAGAAATCCTATAAACCAGCCCGCTTCTGTAAATATAATAATCGACCATTTCTCCACTCTTTAAAACTTTGACAGCGTCTAAGTTATCAACGCCGATAACTTTAAATTCGTATTCGTCTATTTCAGGATGCCTTTCATCCATAAAAGAAGTTAGTGCACTTATTTGACCTTCTTCTTCTGGAATAACCGGTTCGTAGGCATAAATAAACTGGGAGATCTCAATACTGTCGCCTTCACCATCTTCAGAAGGAGCATGAAAGCTTATTTTATCGGGCCTTTCTTCAATTTCCCAGTCATCGTAATATTTAAGTTGGATACCAAAATCAGTATTTTTATAGCCGATAAAATCGGCTTCTTCATCTTCATCCTCAAGTACCTCTGTAACTGAAATACCGGTTACTTCAAATACCTGATCATCCGGATTTTTAAATCCCATTACTTTAACTTTATTGTTTAAATATTGGGAATTGGAAAGATTTATGGAAAGACTGCGTAAAGGTGTTGCGACATCATTTTCGTCTGTAAGTAAATGAGTTCCCGAAAAATCATCTCCGGATTTCTGTTCTGTTAAAATACCGGTCATGGACATTGTTTCAGCTTCGTCTCTGACGTATTCATCGTTGTCGCATCCGGCTAAAAACATTGGGACACAAATAACAATGGCTGATAATAAAGCTATTCTTTTCATGGCTGTTTATTAAATAACAGGACGATTATAATTAAATTAATAAATTATTTCAAAAGATTCGGTTGATTAAAACCGAGATGATTATATGCTTTTTCTGTGACCAAGCGTCCTTTTGAGGTTCGTTCCAGAAACCCAAGCTGAATCAGATAGGGTTCGTAAATATCTTCAATTGTTTCCTGTTCTTCACTGGTAGCGGCTGCTATAGTATTAAGCCCAACAGGCCCCCCTTTGAATTTATCAATAATCAATTTAAGAATTTCTCTATCCATATTATCCAGACCTATTTTATCGACTCCGATAGATTCAAGTGCTTCATTTAAGACCGATATATTAATTTTGGATTTATGTTTCACATCTGCGTAATCCCGGACACGTTTTAGTAAACGATTGGCAATTCGGGGGGTTTTTCGGCAGGATTTTGCAAGAATTATGGCAATTTCTTCAGAAATACTGCAGTCCAAAATTTTCGCAGACCTTAAAATTATCTCTTTAATATCTTCATCTGAATAAAATTGAAGTTTATATATATTTCCAAAACGTGCACGAAGAGGGGCCGATAACATGCTCATTTTTGTAGTTGCACCGATAAGGGTAAATTTTGGAAGGTTTATACGCATATTCCTGGCGGAGGGACCTTTTCCGATAATAATATCAATACCGAAATCTTCCATGGCTGTATATAAGATCTCCTCAATAACAGGTTTTAACCTATGGATTTCATCAATAAAAAGGATGTCATACTCCTTAAGATTTGAAATAATTGAAGCAATATCGCCTTGCTTCTCAAGAGCAGGGCCGGAAGTAACCTTTATATTGACATCCATTTCTTTGGCAATAATATTTGCAAGTGTGGTTTTTCCAAGGCCGGGAGCGCCGTGTAAAAGTACATGATCAAGACCCTCCGATCTTTTCTTTGCCGCTTTAATGGAAATTTCCAGATTATCTTTGACAACTTTTTGTCCTATATATTCATCAAAAATTTTCGGCCGGAGTTTATTTTCAAATTGTGAAAATTCATCGGCTCGGGGAGAGACCACTCTTTCCGGATTTTCAGCTTCACTGTTTATCATTAGGTGTGTTTTACATGATAAATAAATTGACGAATCTTTTCGGGGTCAGGAGCATGTGCAAATTCAATAGTTATATAGGAGGAGGCAGTATCAAGTCTGAGCATTCCATAATCAAAAAGCCAGAAACTTGCCAAAATACCTTTTTCTTCAGTCTGAACATCCTGAATGTCATCCAATAAAGCTTCTGCTTCATCTCTAACCGTTAAATACTTCCAGTCGATATACACAACTCTTTGGTTTGTAATAATAACTTTATCCAGCCAATAAATAAGTGAAACATAAATAGCTATCAGAGCGAAAAGGAAAAAAACTATCAGATGCGCAATAAAAAAACCTTTATTGGATAATATTGGCTGGAATAGAAAAATTAATAGAAAAAATGGAAAAGCTCCCACAATAACTTTCAAAATATTACCTATAAACGGCGTTGGATGATGATGATAAACCTTTAATATTTGTTCCCCTTCACGCAGCTGCATAAATTTTGTAAAATAATATTAGTATATATTGCTATTTTAGCTCATGAAAAAGTATTTTCAAGCACCATGGTCCATACAGGATATTCTTATCATCTTTTCTGCGACGGCGATTTTAATTGTAGGAACTCTTTTGGGCATGGAAATTCTTAATCTCAGAACTTACATAGAGGCATCACCATACAGAACTTTTTATCTTTTGGGAATATTTTTGTTGCAGTGGATATTAATATTAATACCCCTTATTGTCCTGACTCTAATTAAATATAAACTCAAAAAAAAATACTTCGGATTTAAAAAAACGGGAACCTGGAAAATATTTAAACTGGTTGCCTCAGGTTATCTGTTATTTGTGGGAATTAGTTTTATAATTTCTTTGATAATTTTATATACAGGCTTAAAAATACCTGGTTATCAGCTTCAGGAAAAAGTTTTGCCAATTTTCGGAGACGGGCTTTTAAGCATCATAATCGCCGGAATAATTATTGTAATTGTCGCTCCACCGCTTGAAGAAATATTTTTTAGGGGATTTTTGCTGCGTTCCCTGACCAATAAAGTAGGAATAATGTACGGGAGTATTTTTTCAGCAGGAATATTTGCTGTATTTCATATGCAGTGGCAGAGCATTATACCGATTTTTATACTTGGACTGATTATTAATTCTTTGGTTCTTAAAAGTAAATCAATCTGGCCGGCAATTTACTTTCATGTTTTTAATAACGCGATAGCTTTTACCTTTGAAGTTTTAATAATAAAAGAGGTTGTACCTTTAGAAACTGTTGTTTAGAATAATCAAAGCCAAATATCCTGCCCGAGTAGCTCAGCTGGATAGAGCAGCGCCCTTCTAAGGCGAAGGTCACAGGTTCGAATCCTGTCTCGGGTACCATTTTGGGTTTTTTAAAAATATAAAATATTCCCACTTTGACAATATATAAAATTATACTAAAATATAAGCTCTGTTCTTGATTTTTATGCGCAACTTATTGGTTAGCTCATAAAACAGGACAGAAGAACTTTAAAAACCCGCATCAGGTGATTGTGGAAAAGGGACTGATCCGCTGTGAAGACAAAAACTTGCCTTTATAGCAGATCAGTTCTACAAAAACCACAAAAGGAGAACACGAATGAAGGTTAATTTCGTTATCATCTTCATCATTTTCTTCACTCCCTGCAACTGCAACAAGAGGTCGAAGAACGTCTGCCCTCACTGCCCGGTACAGGCGGCGGGGGAGCCGGCTCCGGGCACTATCCCATGTGACAGCCATTGTCTCGGAGATTGTGTCAGATGGGACGGAAGTCCATGCTACGAATACTTCGACGACTGTTACTGTCGTGGAATGTGTGGCGACGGAACACTCGACTGGGACGAGGAGTGTGACGGTGGAGAGGGATGCATAAATTGCCACTGCGCGTCCGGGTGGAGGCCGGATGAGTATGGGAATTGTATCCCCATAGAACCGGAAGAGTGTACGTCGTGGTACGACGAGGATTACGACGGCTTAATCTCTGCTGAGGATCCGGATTGCTACGACGAAGTTGTAGGTACAATCTGGATCTTCGTTCCGGGTTTTGGAGATCCGGTCTGTCACGACGGCGGCAGCACCTGCGATGGTGTTGCCAACCTCACTATTCTCACCACTGAATTTCAGTGGGAGATGTGTCTCGATTACCAGCCGCACGGGTGGTGGCTGGATTTTTATGGAAAGGAGAAAGAAGTTAACATCTGGATCGAGGCCTACGATCTGGAAGTTTGGTCTGAGCGGAGCTTCGAGTTCTGTAAGAACGGCCTTGACTTCCCGGACTGGCCATCATCCGGATGTTATCACACCACGGAAGTACCCTTCGACGGGGTCCGTTACGACGGATTCATCCAACGTTTCAATATCTACCAGAGAGGCCCCGGCCTTTAACCTTCCAAGCACCACTCCTTCTCACCTGGTGCGGGTCCCCCTTGTTTTAATTTGACAAAACATAAAATATTATATATAAAAAACGCTATTTTTAATTTTTAATATGGCTTTTGGTGTAAGAAAGTCATTTGATCGGTTTGAAAAGAAATTGGATAGAAATAGTATGGGATTTGAAGAAAGGCTTGATCACGTAGAGTATGATTCATGGATACTTCCACCGGAATCGGAGAATGTTATAAGAGATCTTATAAGACGGTCAAATGAAGGTGATAGAAACGCCGCAAATCATATCGTCAGATGCTGCGGAAAAATAATAATTGGACTTGCAAGACGATTTTCCAATAACAATCCGGAAATTTTTTACGACCTTATAAATGACGGTATTGAAAAAACATATGAGTGTATTTTTCATTTTGATTGTAATAACGGTGAAAGTACATTTCCTACATACCTGTATCGTGCGTTAGTCAGGATTTATATAGTTAAATATTCTCAATATAATCTGGGGCATTCCGTAAGACAGGCACAACAGACTCATAATACCAGATTAGAAATTAAAAGAAGGATTAAAGAGGTACAAGATCCATTTGATGAATTGTCGATTGAAGAAATACATCAAAGAAGCGGACTAACGCGTGGTAGAATTTTCAGAGCCATTAACGGCTCAAGATATGTAGGTAGTATAGAACAGAAACCTAAAACAACAAACGGAAGAGAAGTTGACGGCCAGGATTTAAAAAGAAATCGCTTAAAGGATGTTAAATTAGACGTAGAAGAATTATTTTTACAAAGAGAACTGGATGAAATATTAAAAAGAATTTTGGGAGAACTGGATCTTTCATCTCAAATTATTATTAGACAATATTTTGGATTTGACCATTTTACACCACCGCTTTCGGTTGAGCAGGTACAGGAAATTTCAAGGGATCCAAATATATTGGTAAAAATTAAAACGGCAGTTGAAAATTTAAAATCATTAATATCAGAATTTTGCGAAAATCCTTATAAAACTGTTTCAGAAGTTAATTTGCAAAAATTAAAACAACTGTTGAATTCTGAAAATGAAGAATTTGAGGCATCCTTGAAAGGAATAGCAGACGCAGAATTAAGAGGAATAATCCAAACAATTATAAAAAACGCAGTGGACGACGGAAGCATTGAACTTGAAGAAACCGTATATTTAACGGAAATATTTGATATTCCTCCTTTAAGCAGGCATACATTTACTTCAATAAGTAAATTATTCGGTGTTAGCAGACAAACTATCGGATTAAAAATGAAAAATAAATTGTTACCTTTGCTTAAAAGAGAATTAAGGAATAAATACAATATTAATAATGCGTACAATGACACGCCTCAAAGAACACAACACGACCCTTATATTTATTCAGATATAAGTTAAGGTTGTTTTATCTTCTGCATGAGTTTATACATTGCATAAGCCACTTCTCCGCGAGACATACCTTCTTCTGGATGAAGTTTTTTTATGTTTGGATCAATAATTCCAAGTTCTTTGGCATAAGCTATAAAAGAAGCATACCATAAATCTTTATCGACATCTTCAAAAGGGTCTTTTTCAACATTGGGGTTTACATCAACTTCCATTCCATTAAATAAAATTTTATAAAATTCCGCACGATTTACTGTATTTGAAGGTCTGAATGTGCCGTCAGGATAACCATCAACAATGCCATTCTTATAAGCAGTATATAAATATCTGCCGTACCATTCCTTGGCGGAAACATCTCTAAATGGAAGATCACCTTCGGAAATTACTTCCTGAATACCTTCAAAAATAATTTTTAGAGCTTCGACTCTGTTGACTTTCTTGTCAGGCTTAAAAGTGCCGTCCGGATAACCTGAAATAATGTTTTCGGAAGCCAGATATGTTACTGCGGTATAATATTTATTATTTTCCGACAAATCTGAAAATTTATCATTAGAATTTGTGTCAATAATCTCAAACCAGTCAGAATAATAAGTATTTCCGTTATATTCCAATTTTATTCTGTCACGGCCGGCATCCATTCGTGTTAAGAATCCATCCAGTCTACCTTCGGAATTAAAAGATAAACCGTTTGCTATAGACGGCTTGGAAGTAAATAAATTATTGGCCGAAGAAATATAAATTTCACCGGTAAAGCGGTTTTTATAATTTTTTCCAAACTGATCTCTTAAAAGAATTGAAAAATCAGCTCTATCTTCAAGATAGTATTTTGAACGAATATCAAATTTAAATTCCATAACCGGCTCCTCGATTATTTTTACTTCAACATCCTCAACATTTTCTTCTTCTCCTCCTTTTTCTGGTTCTTGATTCTCTTCAATATCTTGATTTTCTTCCTCGGTAATATCTAAAGAAATATAATCCACATCATCACCCAAATATTTTTGAACATATTTCATTGGGTTGATTGTTGTGGATAAAGCCTTATCTTTACCAAGACCGGCATTTACCGCGCTAAAAAAGTCAAGACCGGCTTCGGATGCCTCCTGCCATGTAAAAGGCCAAAATGGATGCCAGGGGGCATCATCCGTATCTATCTGAAAGTGCAGATGAGGTGTTGTGGCCGTACCGGTAGAACCTGAATAAGCTATCGGTTCTCCTTTTTCAACCGTATCTCCCTCAGAAACAAAAATACTGTTTAAATGACTGTAAGAGGAATAAATAGTTTCATTTGCTTTTGGATTATCCAAAGTCGGAAAATTATTATGTTGAATAACAATATGATTTCCAAAGCCCGATGATTGATTTACGGCTTTTATCACAGTTCCGTTAGCAATTGAATAGATTGGGGTGTTATTTGGAATTTTTATATCAACGGCGGGATGAGAACCTGCATTTTCACGCCCGTCTAGAAGGTAATTTCCCATGTAGGGAACAGAATAAGTTATTTTACAGTTTCTGATATAATCATGATCCGAATTTCCCCATACAAGGCCGTCGGTGCTGAGTTTCAATATTTCAGGGTCATAATAGGGGATTTCCATAAGTTCATCTGAACTAAGACTGTTGTAACCAAGATTATATCTCTCTGAAGATAAACTAACCCAATCCGGTACTTTTTGAACAGGCTGAACAGTTCCATCAAAAGTATCATGTTGTGGATAACCCACAATACTTGTTGTCAATAAATACGAGACACTGCTAACAAGTTGTACAACAAGCGAAACAACAGCGACCGCAAAAATTAAAACCCCGGTCTTTAAACCATGCTTTTCAATAAAATTCTGCATATTTATGTTTGTTTTTATTTTTAACAGATTATAAAATTATACCAAATATATAGCTAAAAATCAATTACACATGCCGATATCAAAAAGCGAAGAGGAAACACACTGTATAGCTGAAAAAATTGCTAAAAAAATTAAAAACGGTGGAGTGGTATGCCTTTTTGGAGATTTAGGAACGGGAAAAACGGTTTTTGCTAAAGGAATCGCTCATTATCTCGGAATTGATAAATTTTCAATTAAAAGTCCCACTTATACCTACATAAGAAAACATAAAAGAAAGGATAAAAATGATCTTTATCATATAGATCTTTATAGACTGGATAAAATAGATAATATTCTTCTTCGGGAAATTGACGAGCTTCTTGAAGATAAAGAAAATATATTAATCATTGAATGGGCTGATAGAATGGGGGATCACCTTCCAAAAAACAGAATAAATGTAAAATTTGAATATATCGATAAAAATAAAAGAAAAATTATTTTTTAAATGAATAAGGAAAAAATACAACAGATTTATAAAAAATTTCATGTGCCAAAGCATATTATCAAGCATATGAAAAAGGTTGCTGAAGTTTGCAGGGCCCTTTCAGACGCGTTTGAAAAAAAAGGTGTTAATATAGATAAAAATAAATTGATACAGGCGGCGTTGCTTCACGATGTTCTGCGAATGTGTGATTTTAAAGATTTGGATCCAAAAAATATTCCACAAAAAGTGTCGGATGAAGATATAGAAGTCTGGAAAGGTTTAAGGAATAAATATGGGAAAAAGGGACACACCTCCGCCATGTCTGAAATACTGGAAAAAATGGGAGAAAGGAAAATTGCTGATCTTATAAATAAACATGATTTTTTTTCAGTAAATGAATTAAAAACCTGGGAAGAAAAAATACTTTTTTATTCAGATAAAAGAGTAAGCGGAGCGAAAATAGTAACCTTAAAAGAACGTTTTAGAGAGGGGAAAAAGAGAAATATGAGAAAAAAGGATTCACTTAAAAAAGTAAAAAATACGGAAAATAAAATTATACAACTTGAAAAAGAAATCATTAATGTATTGGGGAAACTGCCGGACAAACTAAGCCAGTGAATTTATCAGTTCTAAAGTGGCCGGCCCCACGCGGCCTGCGCCCTGATCTCCAGAACTTGTAACTATTTCTTTATCCAACTGAAATTGTAAAACTGCTTCCTGTGTAAGAGGACCAAAATAATCAGTTATGAGTTTACCGTCAAAATATCCCTGATCCCTTAAAAATTCCTGTAGAATCCTAACTTCAGAGTCCACGATTCCGAAATCAAGTTCAGATTTTAAGGCAATAAAATTATCATTTATATTATTTTCATGATTATCCGAATTTTCAGCTAAATACGTATTATTTGAA
>WJKQ01000084.1 GCA_014728975.1 Candidatus Peregrinibacteria bacterium
ACAAATTTTTCATCTCTTTTGAGTTTTTCTTTGATTTCGGATTCCGGGAGGTCGAGACATTTACGGTCGTACATGGGGGCTTCCTTCCTTTCAATTTGTTTTTTCCGCATTTTCTCAAGACGTTCTTTGGAGCAGAAACATCTGTATGCGTGACCCGTCTCAAGGAGTTTGTCCCAATATTTTTTGTAAATTTTTGTTCTTTGGGATTGTATATAGGGTCCGTAACTTCCTTTGTCATTTTCTTCAAGAGTGGGACCTTCATCATAGACAAGACCGATCCACTTTAATGTTTTAATCAAATTCGGGATTGCTCCTTCAACATATCTTTCCTGGTCCGTGTCTTCTATACGTAGTAAAAATTTACCTTTGTTTTTACGCGCAAAAAGATAGCAGTAAAGTGCTGTTCTTAATCCTCCTACGTGAAGGTATCCCGTTGGCGATGGTGCGAAACGTGTTTTTATCATTTTCAAAAAAAAGTATACCTGATTTTTGGTATATTGTTATTATTTTTTTTAGATGTATACTTTATATTGTAATTTTAACAACTCTATTATGAAAAAAGTAATATCAATTGTTTTGATGACAATTATTTTTTCGGGTTGTGCCTGGTTCGAACATGAAAAAGCTGATACAAGAGAAGAAAAAGAGCCTTCACCTGCAGAGTCATTTAGAGAAGATGTTGATATGGTGAGGGGCGATAAAGTTGCTTACGGAATTTCTTTTGATAATTCAAAATGGACCTATGAAAAAGGTGCTATTGAGGATGAATTTGAATATTTTTTTGAACATAAAGATGGTGATGTTTACGCAATGATAATTGCGGAAAGACTTGCTATTCCTTTTGAATCTTTAAAAACCATGGCTTTGGAAAACATGAAAATTGCTGCTCCCAATGCAAAAGTGACTTTCGAGGAAACAAGAGAAGTAAATGGAGCCGAAGTTCTTGTTCTTCAGATGGAAGGCACTATTACGGGAATAGATGTAAAATATTACGGTTATTATTATTCGGGGGAAGTAGGAACTATACAATTCCTTACTTATACCAGCAAAAATCTATTCTCCGAGTATGAAGAAGAACTTACCGAGCTTCTTAATGGTCTGGAATTATATGATGAAGGTGATTATGTTCCGGCCGGAAGAAAGGCGGAGGAGGGAGAGAAATTATCGATAAGCGGAGAAAATATGGGTTATAGTATTACTTACGACAGCGGAAAATGGGCGGTGGTGGATAGTCTTTACGGTACAGATTCCGAATATGATTTTGAACATGTTGATGGTGATATTTATGCAATGGTAATTGCTGAACGCATCGAAATTCCTTTGGAATCGTTAAAACAGCTTGCTCTTGATAATGCTTTGGCGGTTGCACCGGATGCGGAAATTGTATTTGAGGAAGAAAGAACCGTTAACGGAGCTGAAGTTTTGGCTATGAAGATAAGAGGAACTATAGAGGGAATACCTTTTCAGTATTATGGATACTATTATACCGGTGAAGAAGGTTCTATACAGTTTGTTACTTACACTGGACTTTCTTTATTTGATGAATATGAAGATGATATGACTGAACTTTTGGAGGGGTTGAAGATAGAATAAAGTCGATTCGTATCTTTCCCTAGCCAATAGTATGATTTTTATGTATATTTGTGTGGCTTTAAGATATTTTTTATGGCACGAAAAAGAACAACTAAAAGTAAACGAAAAACAACAAGCAGAAGGCGATCTGCGCCTAAAAGAAGGACTGCTTCAAGAAGGAGACCCAGCAGGAAGTCCCTGAATATTAAGGTTAAGCCGTCTGTAGCCCGTGAGATTTGGGCGGTTATATATCTGGCTGTCGGTATTTTGACAATTTTAAGCCTTAAAGGGGCTTTTGGAATAGTGGGGGATGCCTGGGTCGATTTGCTTAAACCTGTTTTGGGTTGGGGGATTTATATCATTCCCGGTGTTTTTATTGTTATATCGATAATGATGTTTTTTTCCAAGAAAGTTACTTTTGGAGCTTCGAGAACATTGGGGGTTGTTCTTTTTATTATTTCAACCCTGAGTATTCTTCATCTTTCCGTGCCTCTTGAACGTATTCATGATTTTGCGGCTGTGGGAAGATACGGGGGATATATTGGCTTTGTGACAAATTTTTTGCTTCTTGAGGTTTTGAAAGTGGGGAACGTAGGTGCCGCTATTATTTTTATTGCTCTGTTTCTGGTTTCCGTTCTTTTGGTTTTTGAACTTTCACTCAGAGAAATTGTTAAATTTGTTATTCCCGAAGTTAAAATCGATATGCTGAAAGAACGTGGAAAACCAAGAAAACTTGCCGGAGAATCCAATTCTTTTGGAGAGGTTGAGTCGCCTGAGATTCTTATTCATAAGTCAAAAATTAATAATGATGATGATTTTAATTCAAATAAAGAAGAAGAGGATCAAAAAGAAAAGGTTTCAAATGAGAAAAAGGGGTCTGTAGAAGAGGATCTGGATAAAAGTATAGAAAAAGAAGAGATAGATGAGGATTTCGAGTGGGAATTTCCATCGCTTGATCTTCTCAAGCAGGGAGATAGTAACGTGACTGTGGATGAAGAAGTTTTAAGAGAAAATGCCGACAAAATTAAGAAAAAATTAAATCAGTTCGGAATAAATGTTGCGATGCATGAGGTGAATGTAGGTCCTACGGTTATACAGTATACTTTGAAGCCGCACGAGGGTGTTAAGTTGTCGAAAATTACAGCGCTTAAAAATGATATTGCTCTTGCTTTGGCTGCTGAGAGGGTGCGTATTGAGGCTCCTATTCCGGGAAAATCTTTGGTTGGAATCGAGGTTCCAAATTCTTATCGTGCGATTGTACGGCTTCGGGAGATTTTGGAAACTCCTGAATTTAAAAGTGCCAGGTCCAGGCTTACTTTGCCTCTGGGAAGAAACGTTTCAGGCCAGCCTGTTGTTGCTGATCTGGAAATAATGCCGCATTTATTGATTGCAGGTGCGACCGGAAGTGGAAAATCCGTTGCAACAAACGCATTTTTGGTTTCACTACTTTATCAGAATTCTCCGCAGGATCTGAGGTTGATTTTGATTGATCCGAAGAGGGTGGAGTTAAGTTCTTATAACAGTATTCCGCATTTACTGACTCCTGTTATACAGGATCCGGAAAAAGCGGCTATTTCTCTCAGGTGGGTTGTTGCTGAAATGACCAAAAGATACAATCAGCTTTCTGATAAGAAAGTCAGAAACATTTCTGAATATAATGAACTCGATCAGGTAAATAAAATCCCGCGTATAATTGTGGTGATTGATGAGTTGGCGGATTTGATGATGGCCGCGGCGAAGGAGGTAGAGGCTTCTATTTGTAGAATTGCGCAGATGGCACGAGCTGTCGGGATTCATCTGATTATCGCTACACAAAGGCCTTCTGTTGATGTTATTACCGGTTTGATAAAAGCAAATATTCCTTCGAGAATTGCATTTGCGGTCAGTAGTTCTATTGATTCAAGGACTATCCTTGACGGGATTGGAGCTGAAGATCTGGTTGGAATGGGGGATATGCTTTATCTTCCAACAGGTCAAAATAAACCTACAAGAATTCAGGGTATTTTTGTTTCCACGGAAGAAATTGAAAAAGTTACAAATCGTGTAAAACTGACCATTGAGCCGGATTATAATGAGTTGATTACTTCCAGAGAAACCGCCAAGAAAAAGTTAACGGGTGTTCCGGACTCAAAAGCGGGTAATAATGAGGATGCGATGTACGAAGCGGCTTTTAATCTGGTTAAAGAAACAAGAAAAGCTTCGGCGTCTTTACTTCAGAGGAGGCTCAAGGTGGGCTATGCTCGTGCGGCCCGTTTGATAGATATTCTTGAGGATAATGGTGTTGTGGGTCCGGCTGACGGAGCTAAACCGAGAAAAATTCTTATTGATTAGTTTCTATGCCTGGGAACTGAATCCTTCGAGCATATTATCGACTATGGTAAGACTTATAAAGTATCCGATTATGCCTATTAATGTCGTGATAAGCATTCCCCAGACGATCATTCTTAAGATTGTTCTTTTTTTGAGATAATAAAAGCCGAGAAATATAATTAACGCGGATATGGTAAGCCCGATGTATATTCCTGTTTCTTCAAGAGCTTTTATCGTAATTGAAAAAATTAGGCTTGTTATGAAAATCCCGAAAAGTATTGCAATAATTTTGTTGAGAAGTGTTGTGCCTTGATTTTTTTGTTCAGTTTTTATTCTCATTTTATTTAAAGTAAAAAACTGCATTTTCAAATATTTTTAATCCGTCTCCTTCTTTTGGGATTGTATGATCTTCCCTGATGAGTTTTTCTTTTTTAAGTTCCCACATATCTTCATTTGTGAATGTTGAGAATCTTTCCGGATGAGGCATCATTCCGAGTATTTTGCCGGATTCATCGCATACAGCCGCTATGTCTTCCATAGCTCCATTCGGATTAAAAGGGAATTCCTGATTCGCGGGTTTGCCGTTTGGTTTTATGTATTTGAATACGATCTGATCTTTTTCTTTTATTTTTTTCAATGTTTTTTCTTCGGTATAAAAATTGCCTTCACCGTGAGCGACCGGAAGGTGTATTAAATCTATTTCCCGTGTCCAGATGCATTTTTTGGAATGATTTTTCAAATCGATCCATCTGCAGATATATCTGGCGGTTGTGTTGTGCATAAGAGCAGCTTCCCGTTTTCCATATTGTTTGTCCGTCGCGGGGACGAGTCCTAAATTTGCCACGATTTGAAAGCCGTTGCAGATGCCTATTATTAGTTTATCTTTTTGAGCGAAAGAGAGTATCTCGTCACTTAAATTGTTTCTGATTTTATTGGCGAGCGCGTTTCCCGATCCCGTATCGTCGCCGTATGAAAATCCTCCCGGAAAGGCAAGGATCTGATAGTCATTTAATATTTTACTGTCGTCGATCAGGTCGTTTATATGAATAATATCAGCGTCTGCTCCTTTGATTTCAAAGCATTTTGCTGTTTCTTCTTCGCAGTTTATTCCGTAGCCTGTAAGTATTAGTGCTTTAGGTTGCATTAAAAATCTTTAAATGTTTTTCTATAGGATTTGCCGAGTTGTATTATATTGGCTTTAACGACTTTACTGTCATTGAATCCTTTGATGATAAAATCCTGGTTGTCTGTAATTTTTCCGATTTGTGCAAATGGCAGATTTTGAAACAAATTTTCAAATTTATCTTTTTTCTTTGGGTCGACTGTTACTACAAATCGGGATTGTGATTCTGAGAATAAAAGGTAATCTTCACGGTTTAAATCGTCTGATTTTGGCATTTTTGACAAATCGATTTCCATTCCAAACTGACCGGCGATTGCTTTTTTAACAAGGGTTATTCCCAGTCCTCCCTGGATCGGGCTTAATGCTGATGCTATCAGCCTTTTATCAATTGCTTCTGAAACTTTTTTATAGAGTTTTAGCGCTTTTTCGGCATTGACTTTTGGGACGGAGTTTCCGATTGCTTTTTTGCCTGATTTTTCACCAAGATAAGCGAAGTATTCGCTTGCTCCAAGTTCATTTTTTGTTTCTCCCAGTACATAAATCAAGTCTCCGAAAAATTTTGGGTCAAGGGAAACCGATTTTGTAACATCATTAATAACACTAAGCGATGATACCAGTAGAGTCGGAGGAATTGATATTTTTATGCGTCTGCCTTTTTTGTCAAATCCTTTAAAGTCGTTAAACATTGAATCTTTTCCGGAGATGAAAGGTGTTTCGTATGCCACGGCGAAGTCATAGCATGCTTTAGCCGCTGATTTCAGTTGTCCGAGTCTTTCGGGTTCATCGGAACTGCACCAGCAGAAATTGTCCATTATTGCCGTGTGTTCAAGATCTCCTCCAACCTGTATGATATTTCTTATCGCCGTGTCGATAGCACACGCGGCCATGTGATATGTATCTATGTCCGAGTAGGCTGGATTTATTCCCTGGGAACATACAATACCTTTTTTACTATCCATAAACGGCTTTGTTATTGACGCGGTCGCGTTAACTTTTCCTTTACCCTGTAATGGTTTGAGAACCGATCCTCCCTGCACTTCATGGTCGTACTGACTGGAAATAAATTCGTAACTGCAGAGGTTGTGTCTTTCTATCATTTCATGCAGTATTTTGGTGAGGTCTTCCGGCTTTTTTATATCAGGTTCGGGATGTTTTGTTTTTGGGTATATTGTCTTCAGTTCTTTTTGCGGAAGTCCTTCATGGAGAAAATCGAGGTCAAGGTCCATTACGGTTTTGTCTTTGTATTGAACGATACACCGGCCGCTGTCCGTGAATTTTCCTATAACTGTTGCTTCCACACTCCGTTTTTCCATTAAGTCTATAAATTTTTGTAGTTTTTCAGGGGGGACCGCCAACGTCATTCTTTCCTGGGATTCGCTTATCCAGATTTCCCAGGGGTCGAGATTTGGATATTTTGTGGGCACTTTGTCGAGTTCAATAATAAGTCCGCCGCTTTCTCTCGCAGTTTCTGAAACTGAACAGGAAAGTCCGCCGGCGCCGTTATCTGTTATGCTGTTATAGAGATCCATGTCTCTTGCTTCTTTTACGACAGCGTCTGAAAATTTCTTTTGAGTAATAGGATCTCCTATTTGTACGGCGGTTGCCGGGCTTCCTGCCGTCAATGCTTCCGATGAAAATGTTGCTCCGTGGATTCCATCCTGTCCGACTCTGCCTCCAATCATCACTATTTTATCTCCTTTTCTGGCTTTTTTCTCCCAGCTTGGTTCTCCGTCAATTTCTTTCGGTATAAAACCGACTGTACCCACGAAAACCAGAGGTTTTCCTTTGTATCTTTCATTGAAATATACAAATCCCTGGGGAGTTGGTATTCCGCTGGTATTTCCGCCGGCATTTACTCCCTCTACGACTCCTTCAAGTATTTTTTTGGGTGATAATGCTTTATTTTTTAATTCTTTGTCGCGATAAATCGGTTCTTTGTCGTCGGGATTTCCCACACAAAATCCGTATTTGTTAATAATCGGCTTTGCTCCTTTTCCAAAACCGATTGTATCTCTGTTTACGCCAACAATTCCCGTAATTGCTCCACCGAACGGGTCGAGCGCCGAAGGACTGTTATGTGTTTCCGCTTTATCTGTAATTACCCAGTTTTCATTAAAAAGTATTCCGCCGGAATTATCTTTAAAAACTGATACGCAGAAATCTTTTGATCCTTTTTTGTTTCGAATCTCTCTTGTTGCTTTTTTAATATAACCTTTATATAGCCCCTCTTTATTATCGTCAATTTTCGCTGAAAAGATTGTGTGTTTGCAGTGTTCCGACCAGGTTTGTGCCAGAGATTCGAGTTCGACGTCGGTTGGTTTTCGATCTTCTTTTTTATAATATTCTTTGATGGTTTCGAGTTGTTCCATATCCAATCCGAGCGGTCCTCTTCTGGAGCCGTCTGCGTTTTTTATTCCTTTTTTGCTTAATTTTTTGAGATCTTCTTCGGGGACGTCCAGATTAATTTTTTTGGTTTTTGGGTTTTCTTCAAGCTTAACTTTTGGGACTATAACGTCCATTCCTTTGTCTTCTATGTATCTTTCATATTTTTTTACATGGATTCTTTGAATAAGTTCGTTTGTCAGTTCTTCACCGATGTTTGTGATGTATTCTTCTTTTAATTCTTCTCCTTTTAAAAATATAAGAGTGGAACTGTGAACGCTTTCCTCATTATTAAATTTTATTTTTAATAAATCTTCAATAGTTTCTTTGGCAGTGTTTCCCACGTTATCTGTAACGCCGGGAAGAAAGCCTGTTTCAAGCGCAAAATCAAAATCGATATCATTGTTGCAGCTGTCAATTATATAATCCTGTGAAATGGGATTTGAAAGAATTTTGGCAATTTCTTTGAGTTCTTCATTTTGGAAATCTTTATTGATTGTATAAACTTCAACAACTTTTGCTGAATGTATAGAATAACCCATTGAGCCTATTTTTTTTCTCATTATCGCGGAACGTGTGTCGTTTACTTTTGTAAAAACTTCAATTCTATGAGCCATTTGAGGATTTTTAAGTTAGAAAATGGCAAAATATCTGCCCGATTCAAAGATAACACTGAACCGGGAGGTAAGGCAATCCTATCTTCCGCAGCATTTCTTGTATTTTTTTCCTGAGCCGCAGGGGCAGGGTTCGTTGCGGCCGACTTTTTTGACGGGAGCTTGGTGGGGAGTTGTTGAATTGGAAGATGGGCCGGTTGCTTTTACAATTACCGGGTTTTCTGACTGTTGAGGGCTTAATGTTGTACGGCTGATGGTTTCTCTTTCTCCGGAGAGGGGAGCTTGTATCTGATTTTTGTTTGTCGATACGTTTTCCACTTCGGATTGAGATCTTTTTAGCATTGCGGCCGGTATGACTTTTTCAAGATCCACCTTAAATAATGTGTTAACGGTGTTGTATTTTATCATTCCAATCATCTCGTTGAAGGTTTCGTAGGCCTGGGATTTGTATTCGTTTAAAGGATCCTTTTGAGCGTATCCGCTGAATGCCACGTTTTCGCGGAGTTTTGACATTTCGTTGATGTGTTCCATCCAGAGAGTGTCGTTTGCTCGTAGGTAAACCACTTTTTCTATTCTTCGCATTAAATTTTTATCGGGCAGTGAATCTTCGCGTTTTTTATATGAATCCGTTAAGTATTTTTTTGCTTTTTCAATTAGTTTGTCCTGGTCTTTGATTTCCTCCAGGTCGGAAAGTTTTAGTGGATTTTCTTCGTATTTGTGAATAGCGCTCAATGCTTCGTGAATTTCTTTATAATCCCATTGTTTTTGCGGCCTGGCGTCAGTATGGTTTTTTACGATTGTTTCCGCGGTTTCTTCAATCATTTCAATGATATCTTTGTGGACTTCGTCTTTTTTGAGAAATTTTTGGCGTTGTTTATAAATTATTTCTCTGTGCACGTTCATAATATCATCGTACTCGACAAGGTGTTTTCTGATATCGAAATTTCGTCCCTCTACTTTCTTTTGGGCGCTTTCGATAGACCTTGATATCATCTTGTTTTCTATTGGAGTGTCTTCGGGAAAATTTAACATTCCCATCATATTTTTAATCCTGTCTCCGCCAAACAGTCTCATTAATTCATCTTCCATTGATACAAAAAACTGGCTTGCTCCCGGATCTCCCTGCCTTCCCGAACGTCCCCGCAGCTGGTTGTCGATTCTTCGGGATTCGTGTCGTTCGGTGCCTAACACAAAAAGTCCTCCGACTTCTCTAACTCCTTCACCCAGTTTGATATCCGTTCCACGGCCTGCCATATTTGTTGCAATTGTTACAGCTTTTTTTTGGCCGGCGTTTGTGATGATCTGTGCTTCTTTTTCGTGATGTTTGGCGTTTAATACGTTATGGGATACTCCTTCCATTTTTAAAAGTTTGCTTA
>WJKQ01000085.1 GCA_014728975.1 Candidatus Peregrinibacteria bacterium
ACCAGAATAACCGGCCGGTGATCATTCAGTCCTGTAAATTTATATCCCTTATCTTCATTACCGTCTTTCAACCATTTTCTTAGGGGTATACCTGTATAAACTGCTTTTTTGAGAAATTTTTTGGGAAGATACGATTTACTTTCTTCAAAACTTAAACAAATTTTCTTTGCAAACCTGAAACAAAATTTATTGGCCAGTCCCGGAGAAATATCTGCTTCATGAATAATCACCGGAATTTTTAACCGACTCGCCGCAGCAGTAACAGGAACACTAACGAATCCACCTTTACTGAAAACGATATCGGGTGAAAATTTTTTTAGAATTTTTTTTGCTTTTAAAAGTCCTAACGGCATTTTAAAAATATCCAAAATATTTTGAAAAGAAAAATAACGCCGTAATTTTCCGCAGGGTATATCTTCGTAACGTACTCCAACCTTTTCAACCATATTTTTTTCCACGCCTTCTTTGGAACCGATATATAGGATTTCAGCATTTTCATTCCTAAGCTCTTCTATAACGGCCAGATTGGGAATAACGTGACCTCCTGTTCCGCCCCCTGTTAGGACTATTCGCATAATGAGTTGTTTTTTTAGAAATATTTAATAAAATCGCTACTCCAATTAGACAGGATACCAGAGATGATCCGCC
The DNA here is from genome assembly GCA_014728975.1 of Candidatus Peregrinibacteria bacterium. Lineage (GTDB taxonomy): Bacteria > Patescibacteriota > Gracilibacteria > UBA1369 > LOWO2-01-FULL-3 > WJKQ01. The sequence goes on from WJKQ01000085.1 coordinate 649, forward strand.
GTAACTTACAAAAGGCAGTGTAATCCCTGTGACCGGTGCAAGTGCGGTATTGACCGCAATATTTAAAAAAGCCTGAATAATAATCCATGTCGTGATTCCAACTGCCAAAAACATTTCAAAATTGTTCGAGGCTTTATTTGCAATAGCATATCCGCGCATAGCGATAAATAAATAAGCGATAACCACAAAAATTATTCTCAGAAAACCTAATTCCTCGGCCGATGCCGCGAAAATAAAATCATCCGAAGCCTGAGGCAGCCAGTATGACTTTTGGATTCCCTGTGTCAAACCTTTTCCCCAGAGACCACCGCTTCCAACAGCAATATTTGCCTGCTGCGACTGCCAGCAGTAATCTTCCACACATTCCTCACCGATTCTCATAAACCCCTGAAATCTCTCCCTGACATGCGGGACCGCCGATACAACGACAATCAAGGCTATCATGGCCATAAAAGTCGCAAGGGCAATATGTTTGACCCTAGCGCCGGCAACAAAAAATATAGTTACACTTATTATTCCGATTACCAGAGAGGATCCGTAATCATTCTGAAGAATTATCGGTAAAATCATCGCTCCTGAAATAATACAAAAAGGAATAAAACCGTTATGAAAACTTTGTATCGATTCTCCTTTTTTTCTGCTGAACCAGTACGCCAGATAAAGGATTACGGCAAGTTTTGCAAATTCTGAAGGCTGAAAAGATGTATCAAAAAACACAATCCAGTTTGTGGCGATGGTACCGAAACTTTGTCCAAAAATTGCCACAATAACCAACAAAATAACCAAAGCCACATATAAAGGAGCCGAAATTTTCTTCCAGAATTTTACAGGCAGCTTCCAGGCTATATAAAAAGCAAGAAGCCCTATAAAAAGCCTAAAAAGATGTTTTTTAAAAAGCAGATAACAATCAACGTTCGGGTCACTGCAGTTCGGATATAAAACATCGGGAGCGGAAAGCGATATCGACTTTGGCACCCCTATACTTGTAATCATGACAAGTCCAAAAATCAATAAAAATAAAACTGCGAGAGCCAAAACTGTATCAAATTTCAAAACCTTACTCATATTTTTTTGGTTCCGAGCAGAAAGATATTACTAGTTTTAAAGCAAAAGAGCAATTATAATAAAAGAGAAAAAAAGACTGACTAAAACAATTTTTTCATGAAAAAAACAACTTCAATAACACTATTTCTCGCCCTTATTACAAGTATTTTAATATTTTTCGATCAGATAACTAAATGGCTTATTTTAACAAATCAAGACAAAATTTACTCTATAACAGGTGACTTTTTTCAATTCCAATATAGTGAAAATACAGGGATAGCTTTTGGAATTCCAATCCGGCAGGATATCCTTATAATAATCACGATTGTACTTTTACTTTTCGTGATATACCTATACACAAGAGAATTCAAAATAGAAAAAAAATTATCCCAAACGACAGCAGTTCTTGTTTTGGCAGGAGGGTTAGGCAATCTTATTGACAGGGTATTTCGCGGCTACGTAATTGATTTTATATCAATCTGGAAATACCCGGATTTTAATATCGCAGACATATATATAACTGTAGGCGTATTGCTGATGATCGTATTTTATGGTAAAATAAAGAGAGCTTAAAAACAAAAAATTATGGCTGAAGAGGAGACTATAGGTCCTCCTAAAATATCATTCCCGACATTTTTATTAAAGATTTTAGCCGCTTTGGCCGGAGGAATTATTGGAGCGGTAATCCTGTTGGTCATTTTCTTCCTTGCTTCGTCGCTATTGACACCGCTTACTTCTGCTGACGAATATATTAGCCCGATATTTATATTCATTTTAATGATGATGATTTTTATCGCTTCTACCGTGGGAAATTTATTGAGCACATTTTTGCTTTCTTTGACTGAAAGTGAAAAATATAAAAGAATTTCATCAACGATTTATCAGGTTTTTATTATTAGCCTGATCATTTTTATTTTGATGGTTCCGGTTTATTTTATTACCGCTACAATAAATATTGGAATTGTAGCTTACGCGGTCGCACTTCATATAATTATTTCAGCCCAGGTCAGTGCCTTGATTTTGGAGATCGTTTCCAATTACAAATATTCACTTGTCGGAGTATACGGAGTTACGTTTTCTGTTTTACTGAGTGCCGGAATAATGTTTGGAATGGCCAGCATTGTTGAAAGTCCTACAATATTACTTTTTGCGGCACTTCCGGTAGTGTGGGGATCTATTGGATTCATCGGAAGCATAGTATCAATGGTTTACGGTTGGATAGCACGAATTTACGATAAAGATTTTCTTTCTACACAAACTCTCTACGGTGCGGACTATGACAAAGAAGTGGAAGTTTCAGAAGAACCAAAAGCTGAAGACGAAGAAGGCGCAGAATTTTTAAGAAAAAACCGATAATTTTCTAAAGAGCTTTATCCAAAGATTTTCTCATCACATCAACAGGAGGTTCTTTCTCTGTCCAAATTTTAAACTGCTCAATAGCCTGATATAGAAGCATTTTATCTCCCGTCAAAACCGACTTGCCCAATTTTCTCGCGACTTTAAGAAGAGGAGTTATCAAAGGATCTTCAAATCCTTTTACATTATATGAAATATCCATCACAACACTAAATTCATCCACAAAATTCTGGTCACAAAAAGCCGGGAGTTTTTCAGGTTTTGGATAATTTACCCAGAAAGAAGTCGCGTTTATTAAAATATCGCCTGTAGCTTTTTCTTCCCATGATACACTGTGTACTTCTCTGCCAAACATTTCGGCAAATTCCATAGCAATCTGATCCGCTTTTTCTTTTGTTCTGTTTTTTATCCATACATGAGCGCCTTCTTTTAAAAGCCCGTAAATAACTGCCCTTGCGGACCCTCCTGCTCCCAGCACTACAGCGGTTTTTTCATCAAGGTCATCAACAGCTTCTTTAAGCGTATTTATAGCTCCAATAAAATCAGTATTATACCCCCACAAAAACCCTCCTTTATTATTAATGGTATTTACTGCTCCAATTTTTTCGGCATCCTCACCAAGCTTATTAATAAAATTGATTATTGATTCTTTATAAGGTAAAGAAACAGATAAACCATCAATCGGTTCATGCTTTACGGTTTTCATAAATTCCGCCAATTTTTCCTCTGGAATTTCATAAACCCCATATTGAGCATCGAGCTCAAGCGCTTTAAATGCCGCGTTATGTATAACCGGAGACAAAGAATCCTTTGCCGGATACGCCAAAATACCATATTGTTTCATGTAGACTGTTTATTTTCACTTAGTTTATCTGTAACACTTTCAACAGCACGCAAAACCTCAAGAGGAATCATCCATATGGTTGTGTTCGATTGATCTGAAGAAAGATCATTAACAGACTGTAACGTTCTCAAATGGAGCGCGCCGGGTGATTGATGTAATGTCCCTGCCGCTTTGGCCAGATTATCTGAAGCTATAACTTCTCCCTCAGCTTTAACAATTACAGCTCTTTTTTCACGTTCCGCTTCGGCAACTTTAGCCATAGTTCGTTTTAAATCCGTAGGGAGAACAACATCTTTAAGCTCGACAGATTCAACGGCAATACCCCAGGGATCTGTAGCCTTATCCACAATGAGTTTTATTTTTTCAGCAATTTTATCTCTATTCTTTAAAAGCTCATCCAGACTGACCTCTCCCACTGCATTTCGCATAGTGGTCTGCGCCAGCTGACTGATCGCATAATAAAAATTTTCGACTTCCAAAACAGCCTTGGCGGAATCTTTAACTTTATAATAAATAACAGCATTAATCGTAACTGAAATATTATCCTCGGTAATGGCTTCCTGATCGGGTACATCAACAGCCTTAACACGTATATCCACCTTTATAAGTTTCTGGAAAACCGGAATTACAAGCCTCCAACCCGGTTGCGCGACTTTTTGAAATTTTCCCAATACAAATTTTACTCCTCTTTGATACTGTTTAACTTCTTTAATACTGATCAAAACCAGGACAACAATTAGAACCAGAGGAATTAGGATAACTTCAGAACCATCCATAATAAGTTTTTTATTAGAAAAAATACATTTAAATATTATCAATTTATACGGAAAAAATCTACAAACCGAAACAACAATACCTATTGAGCAAAAGCCAAAAAAATGGTATTATATTAAAACGAAATAAAACAAAAATAAAAATGAATACAGCATTTGCCCAAAATGGCGGAGATACAGCCGGCGAAACAGCTTCTGAGCTTGCGAAATTAATTCAACTGATAATTACTAAAATACCGCTTTGGATCGCTGGCTTCATAGTACTTGTAGTTACTTTTCTTATTGCAAAAATTGCCAGAAGAATGGTTGAAAACAAGCTGGCCGAAAGAGGGATTGAAGAAGAGCATAAGGAATTGCAGATACTTGGCGGAAGACTGACATATACCGGTATTTTAATTTTGGGAATTACTGTTGGATTAAAGATTGCAGGCATTGATCTGACTACGATTATCGCAGCCGGTGCATTTGGAATTGGTTTTGCGTTAAAAGATTTGATTATGAATTTTCTTGCGGGAATGATGATTTTGATCAGTCGTCATTTTACTATCGGCGATTTTATTAAAATTGGAGATACGATCGGTAAAGTCGTGGAAATACAACCCAGAGTAACTGTTCTCAAGGCGATTAATGGAACAAAAGTTATCGTTCCCAATGCGGAAATTTTCAGAAAACAGGTGATAAGCTACACAAGCAATCCATTTAGAAGGATCGAACTCGAGGTGGGTATTGATTTTAGAAACAATATTGAGAATGTTCTAAAAATTTGTATGGATGTTGTCAAAAATACAAAAGGAATACTGGTAGAGCCTAAACCTGCAGTATTGGTAAATGGAATAGGGGAAAGTTCTGTAAAAATAAAAATTAAGGCATGGGTAAAATCCAGAGGCGGATGGGTCAGAATAAAGAGCCGTTTAACTAAAAATTTAAAACAGGAATTCGATAAATTTGGAATAAGAATTCCATGGCCGATAAGAACTGTCGCGTACGATAAAGATCTAGAAATAGCGGAAAAATCATTTGAAGAGGAAGAAGAAAAACAAGCATCTACTCAATCCGAAACAACAGCCGCCGCACAGGCTCAACAACCTCAAGTACAACAAGTACAAACCCAGCAGACTCAAGTACCGGAACCTCAAACCCAACAGCCCCAGGCCGCCCAGCAGCCCCAGGCTCAACAAACCCCACAACAGCCTCCCTCCCCCCAGGTTCAGCAGGTTGCTCCTGAAGAGGTAGAAGTTGAAAAACCTTTAAAACCCTTGAGCGAACAATAAAAAACCCGCCAATGGCGGGTCAAACTCACTCGTACAACTGATTTTTGTTTTTGTTTTTGTCAGCCGAGAGCTTTATAGAGTTTATTTTTGTTTTTGGGGAGACCAATCCTTAATTTTTCATACCTTGCTTTGGACGATATTTTTAGTCGCGCCTGCGACCGTCTGTTAGCGTGGCTTACTACTAGATTATAAAAATCGAGGAAGACACCAGACCCAACCCAAAAGGGAAGTAAAGAACCGGTCCAGCTGGTCAGGAAGGACCATCGCAAAGTGTGAAAGGTGGCAAGGACAAATGTCCATACCACCTTTCACACTTTGAGAAGCCTATTTTCAATGAACCTTTTAAAAGGTCTTGGATGGCATAATAACAATACTTTTAAAGTAGCCAAATCATTAAATTATACCAAAAGCAAAAACACCTTACAAACAACTAATGTAGACAAACCGATAATCATTTTATAATTTAAACATGGACTATAAACTCTTTTCTGCTAAACTGGACTAAAATTCCTATTTATAAAATGAACTATATTTCAATATTTGATATTGCGGGCCCGATTATGGTGGGTCCTTCAAGCTCTCATACAGCTGGAGCCTGTAAAATCGGTCAGTTTGCAAGGGCACTTTTTCACGGCACTCCAAAGAAAGCTACATTTTATTTGCACGGTTCTTTTGGAAAAGTTTATAAAGGCCATGCTACAGACCGGGCACTTCTCGCCGGCGTATTAAAATTCAGAACAAGCGACCCGAGAATAAAAGACAGTTTCAAATACGCAAAACAAAAAAACCTAAAATACGAATTTATTGTAAAAGACCTCGGCAAAAAATATCATCCGAATACGGTTAAAATAGTCCTTGAAAATTCAAAAAGGAAAATGGAAATAATCGGATCTTCTGTAGGAGGGGGAATTATTGAAATAAATAAAATTGATAATTTTGATATCAAATTGAAGGGAAGAGCGGGAAAATATCTTTCACTGATTGTTCAGCATGACAGAAAACCGGGAATAATAAAAAAACTGATAATAAAAATAAATAAACTGGGAATTGAAACAGTAAATGTCGAAAAGACCTTTTATAAGAATAAAACTTTAAGCGTATTAAGCACCGAAGGACGAAGAATCACTCTTCCGGAAGTAATCGAACTGGAAAGAAGCTCTGAAGGAGTAGATTATGTAAGATCATTATCAAAACTTGAAAAACAATAATATGAAATACGAATTTCATTCAGCGGAACAGGTTCTGAAACTCACAAAAAAAAACAAAATTACAATTTCGGAACTTGCTAAAAGATATGAAGCCGAGCGGTCCCAAAAAACCACCAGCACGATCCGAAATAAAATGAAGACCACCAGAGATATAATGTACAAATCAGTTAAAAAAGGAATGAAAACATCCCAAAAATCTATATCAGGGATGTCCGGAACAGACGCGCATAAATTGTACAAACAGCTGAAAAACCTCAAAAACATGATGGGCAACAAAGTCACAATAAGAGCTATGGCGTATGCAATGGCAGTCGGTGAGGAAAACGTAAGAATGGGTAGAATAGTCGCATATCCGACAGCCGGCGGCGCGGGAGTGGTCCCCGGAGTATTATTCAGCTGTAGTGAACATTTCAAAGCGGGTAAAAGAAAACTTCTTAGAGGAATGTTTACGGCATCAGCGATCGGTTTGCTTATTGCTGAAAACGCAACAATAGCTGCGGCAAAAGGCGGATGTCAGGCTGAAGTGGGCGCGGCAGCGTCAATGGCCGCCGCAGGCTTGACCGAAATGAGAAACGGCACGCCGGAACAATGTTTTGACGCGGCAGCAATTACTTTAAAAAGCTATCTAGGTCTGGCATGCGACACAATCGGTGGAATGGTTGAAGTACCATGCATAAAAAGAAATGCAATAGGATGCATGGCGGCTATAGGGGCTTCAGATATGGTGATTGGGGGAATAAACAGTTTCGTTCCATTTGATGAGGTTGTACAATCAATGAAAAATATAGCAAAAATAATGTCACCGAAAATCAGAGAAACAGCAATGGGGGGACTTGCTGTCTCA
>WJKQ01000086.1 GCA_014728975.1 Candidatus Peregrinibacteria bacterium
GGTATACAAAAGATATTGATGAAGTTTTTGAACTTGTTAAAAAAGGAAAAGCCGTTTATGGAATTATCCCCATCGAAAACAAACTTCATGGAACGATAAGGGAAACACTCGATGCTCTTTTTCATGAGAATGTATACATTGACGATGAAATTAAAATTCCCGTGCATCATTTTTTATTTGCGCTTAAAAATACCAAAAAACGTGATATTAAAAGGATACTTTCCCATTCCCAGGCTTTGAACCAATGCAAAAAATATCTGAAAAAGAATTTTCCCGAAGCTTCACTGGAGGCTTTTTCATCAACAGCCTTTGCAACGGAAAAACTTTTAAAATCAAAAAGCCGGTATGTCGCTGTGATAGCGCCGGAAATCGCGGAAGAAAATAAAAAACTGAAAATTCTCGACAAAAATATTGAAGATAAAAAAGGGAACAGCACAATTTTTATTGTCATTAAAAAAGGAAACGTGGTTTCAAAAAAGGGCAAAAAAACTTCAGTTGCTTTTCATTTCAGCAAAGATTCCCCGGGAAGTTTGTTTACGGTATTTAAAGATTTTGCCGATGCCGGTATAAATCTGACCAAAATAGAATCCAGGCCTACAAAAGCACGTTTTGGAGATTATATCTTCTACCTTGATTTTGAAGGCGGTACTTCGGATCCGAAAATAAGAAGAACATTAAGAAATGTAGAAAAAAAAGTGGCAAAGTTAAAAATCCTGGGCAGTTATTGAATTATCTCAAATTTTCATCATTTTTATTCTTTGTTCTATCAATTTTTTTGTACCGATATCTTTTCTATAAAAAACCGGCCCCTTAACGGACCCGACAGCGTTTTGAGCTGATTTTTCAGCCTCTTCCACAGTATCGGCGACACCGACAAACGCCACCGCCCGTGAACCGCTTAAATATAAACTGTCATTTCGCTGATCCACCGACGCGTAATAAACTTTTACGTCAGCCGGTACTTTTCCCATAATTATTTTCTCTCCTTTTACCGGATTATCAGGATAACCTTCAGGAACAACGTACTTGCAGACTGTGGCTTTTTTTTCAAACTCGATTTCAACCTGATCAAGCGTTTTATTAATTATCCCCTCACAAATATCAACAAAATCGGTTTTTAAAATGGGAAGAACATTCATCGCTTCGGGATCACCGAAACGGGCATTGTATTCAATCAGACGCACGCCGTTTTTGGTAATAATGAATCCTCCGTAAACAATACCTTTGTAATAAATACCGGTTTCCTCAAACAAAGCTTTAACAACTTTTTTATTAATATCGCTGGCTTCATTGACATCACGCGCGGTAAGAAAAGGAAGAAGATGATTTTCCATGCTGTAGGAACCCATCCCGCCGGTATTTGGTCCTTTATCGCCTTCAAAAGCGCGTTTATGATCCTGAACGACCGGCATATCCACTGTATAAGTTCCATCACAAAAACTCATAAGACTAAATTCCTGACCTACAAGTTTTTCCTCGACAACTACACGTCCACTGTCAATAAGACATTCTTTTGCATAAGAAATTCCTTCTTCAATGTTTTTTAGATGATCTCCCGAAACTTTCACACCTTTGCCTCCCTTTAAGCCATCGGCTTTAACGACAAATTCTTCACCCAGATCAATAAAAAATTCTTCCAGGCCTTCCTCATCGTAAAAAACTTTAAATTTGGGATTTCCGGGAATCTGATATTTTTCCAAAAGATCGCGTGTAAAAGATTTCGAAGATTCAAGCTGGCCCACCGTTTCCAAAGGCGAGGCACTGTGAATTTCAAGTTCCAGAAGCATATCAACAATTCCGCAGGCGATAGGCGCTTCCGGACCGATAACCGCGAAATCGGGCCTTATACGGTTTGCAAATTCTGCTATCGCATCTTTATCACAAACATCCGCGACCACATATTCCTCGGAAAGTTTAAATATTCCGGGATTTTTAGCACCGCCCAAAACATAAAGTTCAACATCGTAACGACTATTTTTAAGGCTTTCAGCCATAACATGTTCTCTCGCTCCATTTCCAATTAAAAGTATTTTTTTCATACTAAATTTAATTGACCGTCTGATTCCGTGCCCTCCCCAAGTATACCAACATCGGGTGCGGGCTCACATTTTTGTTTTTCCTTTAGTCTGGCTTCTGCATGTTTTTTTAGAATACTTTTATCGATATTACCTGTTTTATATTTTTTATTGAAACAGGCCATGCAAAAGTCTTTGGGACCTCCTTTTACCATGCAGGATTCAAAAGAATCTTTTAAATCTTCATAAATAAGCGCGTCTGCACCAATAAATTTTTGAATTTCATCAACGGTATTACTTGAAGCGATTAATTCCTCTTTTGTGGGGATATCTATGCCGTAAAGGCAGGGACTGATAATCGGAGCGGAATAGGAACAGAAATATACTTTTTTCGCGCCCGCATCTTTTACCATCTGAACAATCTGTCTTGAAGTGTTGCCGCGGACAATACTATCATCCACAAGCAAAATTTTCTTGCCTTTAATTTCCAGTTTCATCGGATTTAGTTTGTATTTTATGGATTTTTTTCGAATTCTCTGTCCGGGCATAATAAAAGTTCGTCCGATATATCGATTTTTAATCAGCCCCTCGCGATATTTTATATTTAAAGAATCTGCGAGAGTCAAAGCGGCGGTTCTTGAGGAATCCGGAACCGGCATAACAACATCAATATCAAGATTTGCTTTTTTAATTTTTTTGGCAAGCCGCCGACCCATTCTTAATCTGGACTTATAAACTGAAATGCTATCCAGAATAGAATCGGGTCTGGAAAAATAAATATATTCAAAAATACATGGGATATGTTTTTTTCCGGTAAGGACTTTACTGTGAACTTTTCTGTCTTTTTCGGAAATGAATACAACTTCACCTGGTTTTATATCTTTAATATACTTAAAACCAAGAATATCCAGAGTAACCGACTCGGATGCAAAAATATAGTCGGTAATAAGACCTTTTTCACGTTTTCCAAAAAGAAGAGGACGTATTCCGTAAGGGTCACGAAAAGCTATCATTCCCTGTCTTGCTATATAGGAAACAACACTGTAAGCGCCTTCGGCTCGGGCGAATACACTTTCAACAGCTTTATAAATATGTTTGGCTTCCAGACGATCCGCGTTCTGTTTGGTCAAAGCTTTTGTAAAAAGATTTAAAAGAACTTCCGCGTCACTGTCGGAATTAACCAGCCTGTGATCTTTTTTAAAAATTTCCTCTTTCAAATCATAAGCGTTAAAAACATTCCCGTTGTGCGCCAAAACAACACCAAAAGGAGCCGGCCCGATAAACGGCTGAATTTCTTCAAGATTACCTTTTCCGATAGTGGCGTATCTCGTATGACCAACACCGGCATATCCTTTCAGTCTTTTCATATGCCTTGTATGAAATACATCCTTAACAAGCCCAAAATCTTTTCTGATGTGAAATCGGTTGTTATATGTAATCATTCCGGCGGCATCCTGACCTCTGTGTTGGAGAGTAACAAGACCGTCATATACATCCTGGGCAATATAATCATGACCTAAAATTCCAACAATACCACACATATTTTTGTTAATTATAAAATATTATGAATTCTTTTCGCGGCTTTAATCGTATTTTCCATCAGACATGCGACAGTCATTGGTCCTGCACCTCCCGGCACTGGAGTAATGTATTTTACCTTATCTTTAATGGATTCAAAATCAACATCTCCCACAAGTTTTCCGTCTTCAAGACGATTTATACCGATATCAATCACGACCGAATCATCTTTTACCATGTTGGCGGTGATAAGGTTGGGCTTACCGACAGCGACACATAAAATATCCGCGTTTTTGGTATGAGAAGATAAATCTTTGGTATGAATATGACAGACGGTTACCGTCGCGTTTCTGTTGAGAAACATGGCGGCCAGTGGTTTTCCGACCAGATTACTGTGTCCGACAACAACGATATCCTGACCTTCAATTGGTATTTTATAATATTCCAGAAATTTAATCACTCCCATTGGCGTACATGGCGCCAGATGCTCGAACTTCGTGCTCAAAAACATTTTCCCAAGATTATATGCGGTAAAACCGTCAACATCTTTTTTCGGATCAATGGCGCGGATCACATCGGGCGTATATATTTTTTCCGGCAGAGGAAGCTGGACTAAAATTCCATGGAATTTTTCATCCTCGTTTAATTCTTTGACTTTTTCGATGATTTCTTCGGTTGAAACATCCGTATTATAAGTAAATTGCTCCCATTCGATACCGGTTTTTGCACAAGCTTTTTGTTTTTGTTTAATATAAGAAAGCGAAGCGGGATCGCGGCCGACAAGAATAACACCAAGTTTTGGATGGACGTGATATTGGTCATGAAGTTTATTAACCTCCTTTTCAAGATTTAGAAGAATTTCTTTTGACACTTTACGACCGTCCATTAACGCCATAAAAATAATGAAAAAAATAAAGCTTTTTAAACCGCCCACTTAAAAAGCAATTTTATATTATATTTACTTTTTTGGAACGTCAACCAGAGATTTTTTAACAATTTTCCATAAGTTTTCCGCTGTACCTTCTATCTTTTTTTGAACCTTAACTCTTTTCCAGTCATATTTTTCCGCGAGGTGCGAATGAATTTTTTCACATTTTTCTATAAGTTCTTTATTTTGTTCATGAACATGTTTCTCTTCCACTGCATCCATCTGTCTTTTACCTTCCATTAATATTGCAAGGTCTTCCTTCAACACTTTGGAATTTATTGTTTCCACCCATTCCTCTTCGAGACCTTTGGCGGTGCCCCAGGCTATCCCTGTACCGGCATAATCTTCGGCAATAACAACATATCCTTCTTCCAATAAATTAATTAATTTCGGCTGAAACTGATACCTGTTAATCACATACCACATCTGAAGTTCGTCTTCTGAAATTTTCTGTTCTTCACGACCCCGAAGAATATCATTAATGAATGATCCACTGGGTTCAACATCGTAAACGGGATACTTCACATAATATGATTTGTATCCCTCGTCTTTCAAACGATCAACAAGTAAATGGGCCTGGGTTGTTTTACCGATATTATTTATTCCGTAAATTGTAATAAATTTTCCTTCCCGCATAATTTGATTAATCAATATTTTTGTAACCGCCGGTGCTTCCAAACCCTCCCCGGCTTTTCGTGGAAACTTCATCAACCTCCTCCCATTCAAATTTATCTATTCTTACAAATACACCCTGAGCAATTTTTTCACCTCTTTCGATCACAACAGGATTATCTTTAAAATTATAAACCATAACTTTGACCTCGTCTTTTGGCCCGCAGTAGTCGTGATCAATAATACCAAATCCATGGGGCGGAGCCAGACCTTTTTTTGAAGGGGTACTGCTTCTGGAAGCTACCACCAGCATATATTTTGGAGGCACCGCTATTATCAAATTAGTTGGTATCAGAGAAATCTCTTTTGGAGGAATGGAACAATACTCCCTTGCAATAATGTCAAATCCGACAGCGCCGTCAGTTTCATAAAAAGGCAGTGGAATACTCTTATCGATTCTTTTAATTTTCACTTTCATAATCAATACTTTATTTGTTTGCAAATATAAGATAAATTATATATGTAATGCTAACAATACCAATTAAAAGTGAAACACTTAAAAATAATAAATTTCCTGATTTTAAGCTGGATTTTGGAAGCTCTTGATAAGAATAAAGGAAAGAAAATAGATTTTGCGGTAGGAGGCCAGGCAGTCATAGAAGGAGTTATGATGCGATCTCCCAATAATATTACAATCGCGGTTAGAAAACCCGATGGAAAGGTAAAAGTTAAAAAGAATCCTTACAGATCTCTGGTACAAAGAAAAAAATGGCTTAATGTTCCAATTATAAGAGGTGTCATAAATCTTTTTGAAATGATGGCAATCGGAAGTAAAGCAATAAATTTTTCAGCGAATGAAACGATAGAACAACCGTCCGCGCCGAAAAAAAATAAGACAAAAAAGAATAAGATTTTTGAAACCTCCATGTTTATTGTTTCATTTGTATTGGCTATAGCTTTCAGCCTCTTTTTGTTTAAATTTATACCGTTATGGATAACTACTTTTATTGAAAGCAAAAACCACTATATTGAACAGAATTATATCATTTTCAATCTTATTGACGGCTTTTTAAAAACATTAGTTTTTCTGTCATATATCTTTCTGTTGTCTTTAATCCCCAGTTTTAAACGGGTTTTTGAATATCATGGTTCTGAACATAAATCCATTTTTACTTATGAAAATAAACTGCCGCTTGAGATAAAAAATGCAAAAAAACAGTCGCGTTTTCACCCCAGATGTGGAACAAGTTTTATTTTAATTGTATTTGTGATTAGCGTTCTTGTTTATACGTTTGTGCCAAAACAGGAAAATTTCAGCGTTAATCTGGCGGTACGTCTGGCATTTCTACCGATTATCGCAGGCATTTCTTACGAATATCTCAAATTAAGTGCAAAATTCGCAAAAAATAGATTTGTTAAAGCACTTATAGCTCCCGGGCTTTGGTTTCAGCGGTTAACAACAAAAAATCCGGATTCCAAACAACTCGAGATCGGACTCCGTTCACTCAAAGAAGCTCTAATATTGGAAAAAAAGAATAAAAGTTTACTGTAACAATGACTCCAGCTGTTGTCGGGTTGTTTTCAGTAACTTCATTGTAGATGAAGAAAGATCATTTATATAAGGAAATTCACTGATACGATTCTGAATTCCCAAAATAAGTGCATTTACGGCTGAATGGTCTTCCGGAGACAGATCTGTTTTACTTAAATAAGTATTGGCTTCCTCA
>WJKQ01000087.1 GCA_014728975.1 Candidatus Peregrinibacteria bacterium
GGCAAGTAAAATTAAACTGATGATAGCGCCTAAAACGTAGGCAATTATTAACGCGATCAATCCGAGTTTCCATCCAAGCAAAATACCCGTTAAAGCTCCCAGTCTTAAATCTCCGCCGCCGATCCATTTTCCTCCGGAAAGAAGGAACTGTAGTAAAAAGAAAAGGAAAATTCCGCCTCCGCCGATCAGCATGTTGAGCGGCGAAACAATTCCAAATATAAGGCCGCCTGCTATAGCGACTGCGATTGCAGGAATTGAAAGTCTGTCGGGGATTTCGCGGTAAAGCAGGTCATAGAAAAATATCCCGATCAGAAGTGTGAGTTCGATCAGATAGAAAATAAATATCTCAAATATTTTCCAGTTTACGCTGTAGTGTATTACTGTCGGATCAACAATCGATGGAACGGCTTCCAGAAAATTCCATGTTAAAAATGAAGCAAGAAACAAAAGTCCGGTTATAAGTTCCAGCATCAAATAATGGGATGAGATTTTTTTGCCGCAGTATGCGCATTTTCCCTGTAAAAAAATCCAGCTGAAGATTGGGATGAGATGTCGGAATTTTAGTTTTTTACCGCATTCCGGGCAGATTGATCTGCTTAAAAGAATGCCTTTTTTCTTTTCGTGAACCCGATAGATAATAACGCTTAAGAAGCTTCCGATGAAAGCTCCCAATATAAAAGATAAAACTGCAAAGAATGTGGTCATGGTTTTTGGATGTTAATTTGTATATTATTATAGCGTTTTGCCGCGAGTATGGCGATTGAATTTCCGGAGCCGAAATAGTAGGCTTTTTTGTAATGTTCTTTTGCGAGCGTGTCCATTCCTTTTTTCTCATAAAGCCAGCCGAGGTTTAAGTGGGCCGCGTCGAAGAGCGGATCCATTTTGAGGGCTTTTGCGAGGTAGGACTTTGCCTGATCGTATTTTTTTGCTGAAGTTAAGGCCCACCCCACGAGATTGTAGCTCATTGGATCTTCCGGATGTGTTTCAAGAGCTTTGTTTGCGAGCACAAGTGCTTTTTGGGAATTATTCAATTTATCAATATTCAGCCAAATAGCTCTTATGAAAATTTCCAGATTGTTTGTGTTTAATTTTAGAATTTCTTCGTATTTTACTGCTGCCTGTGAATATTTTTCCTTCAAAAGGTAAAGGTCGGCCAGTCTTAGTTCAATTTCGTCTTTTGGCTCATAACCGTTTTTTTCCGCTTCTTCAAGATAAAAAATTGCTTTATCGATGTCGTTGTTCGCGTAATACGCCAGGCCAAGGAAAAACAATGTTTCGGGTTTTTCTTCATCAAGAGCTTTTGCCTGTGTTAGTGCGTCAATCGCGTCCAGTATTTTTTCAGAATTCAGATACGCGTAGCCAAGTACAATCCATGCGTCCTTATAATTGTTTTTTTGATTTATCACATCATAAAGTAAAGGGATGGCGGCTTCGTATTCTCCGACATTTGTCATGGCCTTCGCGAGCATTGTCTGAAGGAAAATTATTTCTCCTTCTTTGAAATATAAAAATCTGGTATACGCGTCGAGAAAATTTTGGGCTTTTTCTTTCAAAATCGGATTAATCGGTTTGGTTTCTTCATTTTCGACGGCTCTTTCGGTCGGTGCTTCCGCCAATTCCTCAAAAAGATTTTTGGCACCTTCAAAATCTTTGTGAAGAATGAGAATTATCGCAGTATAGTATTTCACTATATATTCGGAACTATCAAGTTCCCAGGTCAGAGCTTTCGCGGCTTCAATATTTCTTTGATTGAGGTATGATCTTGCCAGTCCGATTTGGACATCAAGAGAATCCGGACTTAATTTCTCAGCTTTGAGAAATGCTTCCTGGGCTTTTATCGGATCATTGGCAAGCAACGCGGTGTAACCGAGATTTATAAGAGCAGTTGTGGAATTAGGATTAAGTCTTGCGGCATTTTCATAATTTTCCATTGCTTCGTTAAGGTTTCCCTCCTTGCGTTGTTTGTCGCCGAGGTTTAAATATTCCGTATATGTCAAAATGTCTTCCTCTTCCATTCCTTCGGTTTCAAATATATCGACTTCGTCAGGTTCTTCAGGTTCCGGTTCTTCCGGTTTTTCCATCTCTTCTTTTGGAACTTCTTCCGGTGGTTCGACGTATTCCGTAGTGTCGGGTTTCGTGAGCTGGATTGCGATAAAGACCGCTCCGATAATTATTAAGATCCACATTATTGTGAGAAATTTTTTCATGCTATGATTTTTTCTTGTAAAGGAATTGAATGTGCCAGACATATTGCTGCGGCTATGGCATCAGCTGCATCGTCCGGTTTTGGGTTCACTTTCATTCCCAATATTAATTTTACCATCTGCTGGACCATTTTTTTATCGGCTTTTCCGTTTCCGCAGACTGATGATTTTATTTCCAGAGGTGTAAACTGGCTAATAGTTATTCCGTTTGTCGACAGTTTCTGTAAAATTACTCCGCGTGCCTCCGAAACTTTGAGTGCGGTTTTAATATTTTTTTTGAAGAATAATTTTTCGACGGCGGCTGCCCGGGGCTTCCATTTTTTTATTAACGTATTTGTGTCGTCGGCGATCTGTTTTAACCTTATTTCCTGAGGGAGTCTGCGTGATGTTACGATACAGCCGTAATCTTTCAGGCTGATTTCTCCATTCTCGAAGTCGATTATGCTGAATCCTGTTGTGGCTGTGCCGGGATCTATTCCGATTATTCTCATTATAATTTGGTTGTGGATATTAGGCCTTCTTTTTTGCTCGCGTTGCAGACTATCACGATTTTGTCGCCTTTTTTGGTGATTTTTTCTTTGTTAAGAATTTTAATGATTTCGTTAAGTTTTTCGGGATCTTTTTGGGAGCATTTTTTGACGATGACTCTGTTTATTCCCCAGACCAGGGTCAAAAATCTTGCGGCTTTTTTGTCCGGAGTGATTGTGATTATGGGTATATAAAGTCTGTGTTTCGCGATTTGTCTGGCTGTGTATCCGTCAGTCGTGTAAACGGCTATGAAGTCTGCTTTTGTATCTATTGCCAGCTCGCAGGCGTTTAGGCATGTCGCGCTTAGGGCGGAAAGTGCGCGCGGAGCGACTATGTGTTCCAGGAGTTCTTCGTGTTTCTGCATTTCTTTTTCGACTGTTGAAGCGACTTTTGTTAGGGTTGTGGTTGCTTTGACCGGATATTTTCCGACCGCGGATTCGTTGGAAAGCATGATTGCGTCGGTATGGTCGAAAACCGCGTTTGCCGCGTCTGAAATCTCGGCTCTTGTAGCTTTTGATTTTTTGACCATCGACTGGAGAACCTGGGTCGCGGTGATTACCGGTTTTCCGTATCTGTTTGCGAGAGTGATCATTCTTTTTTGAACGATGGGAACCTGTTCCGCATTAATATCCGATCCCAGGTCGCCTCTTGCGACCATGACTCCGTCCGATGCTTTTATTATTTCTTTAAGGTTTTTGACTGCTTCGTGCCTTTCGATTTTTGCGATTATTTGGGCTTCTTTTTTTTCCTTTTTAACAAGGTCTCTCAGCTGTTCAGTATCTTTTTTGGATTTGACGAATGAAAGGGCCACGAAATCGACGTTGTGCTTAAGTCCGAATTTAAGGTCTTTTTTGTCTTTGGCCGTAATTGTCGGAGTTGAAATCGAAGCGGTGGGGAAGTTGACACCATGTCTTGTTTTCACTACTCCGCCAAATTTGACTTTACAGACTATGCCGGTTTTCGTGACTTTTGTGGCTTTTGATTCAATGAGTCCGTCATTTATCAGAATGATGTCGTTTTTTTTTATGTCTTTTGTGAGATCTTTGTATTTTATTGGAATTTCGATCTTTTTATTGTTCTTTTTACCGGTGATTTTTCTTGTTGTTAATGTGAAGGTTTCATCTTTTTTAAGTCCGATCCCTTCTTTGGGCATCTCTCCGATTCTGATTTTAGGCCCCTGAAGATCCTGAAGAATTCCGATCCTTTTTCCTGTTTCTTTTTCAGCTTTATGAATATTTCGAATAAGCTTCGCGTGATGTTCATAAGTTCCATGCGAAAAGTTCAGTCTCGCGACATTCATTCCGGCCTTCGCGAGGGCGGCAATATCCTTGAC
>WJKQ01000088.1 GCA_014728975.1 Candidatus Peregrinibacteria bacterium
AAAAATACAATAAAAGTTGGAAGAACACATCTTCAGGATGCGGTACCGATAACATTTGGACAGGAGTTTTATGCCTACAAAGAAGCTCTTAAAAATTCAAAAAAATTCCTCAAACAACAATCGGAAAAACTAAAAATACTCGGAATAGGAGGAACAGCTCTTGGAACAGGCATAAACACGGATCCAGGATATACAAAACTGATGATAAAAAATCTCTCGGAAATAACAAAAATACAATTTAAACCGGCTAAAAATCTTACCGAAACAACACACAACATGAACGTATTTATGAATTTTTCCTCCGCTCTAAGATCCCTGGCTACAAACCTTCTAAATATATCCAATGATTTAAAAATTCTTTCAATGGGACCAAAAGCCGGTATAAATGAAATTTCTCTTCCTGAAGTACAACCCGGCTCCTCAATAATGCCCGGAAAAGTAAATCCTTCCATCCCGGAATGTATGGAAATGATCTGCCTGCATGTTCTCGGTAATGATAAA
The DNA here is from genome assembly GCA_014728975.1 of Candidatus Peregrinibacteria bacterium. Classification (GTDB taxonomy): domain Bacteria; phylum Patescibacteriota; class Gracilibacteria; order UBA1369; family LOWO2-01-FULL-3; genus WJKQ01. The sequence continues at coordinate 502 of WJKQ01000088.1, forward strand.
ACAATTGAACTTTCAGCACAAAAAAGCCAGCTGGACATGAATGTTATGTGCCCTGTAATAATGTACAACATTCTTCAGTCCACAGAAATTTTAACAAACGGCATAAAAACTTTCACCGATCTTTGCATAAAAGATCTAAAAGTGAATGAAAAAAGAACACAACAACTTTTTGAAAAAAGCCTTTGCACCGCAACAGCCCTTGTTCCGTATATTGGATATTCACTTACGGCGGACATAGTAAAATCCGCTCTAAAAAACAACAGAACAATAAGAGAAGAAATTTTAAAAAGAAGACTCTATACAAAAGAAGAGCTCAACAAAATCCTGTCTCCAAAAAGCACAACAAACCCTTCAAAAATCCAAAAGAAATATATCAGAAAACCTCGATAGTCTTCACAAATTCATCAAATTCCTTTTTATGTTCACCATAATTAAAACTCGGTACTTTTATATACGCCTCTACAATGATATCCGAATCTTCATTCTTAATAAAATAATGCCTGATCGCGTCTTCTTCCAAACCTTCGTCAACAAACACACCCGAGCTTGAAAATTCCGCATTACAACCCGGATATTTATCATCAATATATTCATAAACATCTTTATATTCCATAAGATTCTCAAAACCGTAAACTGAAATTTCCACTTTATATCCACATTCATATTCATTACCGAATTCATCCTCACAAATATTATCCCCGATCCATTTTTTCATCAAAATCCCTTCACCGCTCGGTAGATATTCAAGCTTATAATCGTAAAGAAGTCCCGATTTGAAAGAAAAACGTTCGTTAAAATAAATCGGATCGGAAATGAAAGACTCAGTCAGATTATTCACAAGGTCAATACATCCTGACACATCACTACCATCTTCATATACCCAAAAAACATAATCCGACTTCTCAAGAAAACCTGCGTAAAGAATAAGATCATTCTCCACATACCAGGCTTCATATCTTTTACCGTCATCCTCGCGAACTTTCACATCCACAAACTCGTCCGCCTGTTTTCCGATTACATGATCAAAATTAGCTTTACATCCATCAAATTCAACATACCCTGAACCGTTTTCTTCAGAAACTTCAGCTTCAAGCGGATGCTGAAAATAATACACCTGATCCTCGCTTGCCTCGATTTCATAGAGAGCGGATTCATCCCACACAAGATTGCCGCCTGTATTCACACAGGAAGATCCGAAAAAAACCAACAACAATATTACAAATATTTTTTTCATGACATAAATTTAACTATTTTTTCATTTTTTTTCAAATTAATTGACTTTTTTAAGCCCTTAAAGAACAATCAGCCTATGCAAATATCAGAAATTTTTTACAGTACTCAGGGAGAAAACCCGAGCCTCGGGACACCGGAAGTATTTTTATAATCGATAAAAAAATGATATTAAAAAACCATGGATTTATTTCTCATGCCGCAGGGCACAAATCCAAAAAAGCAAAAATTAAAGTTGACATGAACGTACGTGACAATATAAAAACAATTTGTCGGAAATAATTAAAAATTAAAAATGAGCAATAGACACGCAAGCAAACAACACGGCCTGGTCGGCAGAAAACGTCCAAAAAGCAAACTCCGAAAAAGACGTAACAAAGCCAAAGCGCGGGCAAGAAAAGAAGCCGGAAAAAATGAAAAAGCTTAAATTATTTTAAGCAGTTTTGAAACCAAAAAATGAGATCCGGTTACAATTAAAACCTGATTTCTCCCCAAATTTTCAAGTGTTTTTCTGAAAGCTTCCTCACATCCCTCTATTACTTCCGAATAAACTCCGGAAGAAAAAGCCTCCAGCTCTTTTCCTTTGTATCCCCTTTCATTGTGAGAAGATGTAAAAATAATTTTTTCCGCCGTTTTTGACATTTCCTCAATAAGTGAAAGCACATCTTTCCCCCGCATCACAGAAACCAAGAACACATACCGCTTATCGGGAAACCTCGTTTCCAAAGATTTTATCAGATTAATTATACTCAATTTTGTATGGGCTATATCAAAAACAACAATTTTTCCATTAATTTTTTTTATGTCAAACCTGCCAATCATCTCAAAATCATCAAATATTCGCTTAAAAACCTTTTTATCAACACTTTCCAAAAGGATTTTCAAAGCAGAAAAAGCCGTTTCAGCATTTTTAATCAAAGCAGAATTTGCACTTTTCAAATCAAGATCCTCCAACTCCGAATCAAAATCCTCCACAAAAAACACCCGTATTTTCCTGCTCATTTTTTCTTTTATAAGACATTTTACATAACCACTCTGATCCCCCACCAACAGAGGAACACCTTTTTTAACAATCCCCAATTTTTCATCAAGAATAGTGCTTAAATCAGTTCCCAAAACATTGGTATGTTCTTTTTCCACAGCGGTTAATACAGACAATTCGGGGATAATAATATTAGTAGCATCCAGACGCCCTCCCAGCCCAACTTCCAGAACCGCATATTCCACACCTTCATCAACAAAAAATTTCATCACCAAAACAAAAAGAAGCTCAAAATAAGTCAGACTGCAGCCGCCGGCGGAATCTATATGTTTTTTTAAATCTTCAACATAACCGGCAAAATCATCTTCCGAAATATTTTCACCATTAACCTGGAAACATTCCTTTATGCTTAAAATATAAGGAGAGCTAAACAAACCTGTCTTATGTCCCGCAACTTTTAAATAAGAAGCAATAAAATTACAGACCGTTCCCTTCCCCTTGGAACCTGCCACATGGATAAACTTTATTTTCGAATAATCAATACCGTAATTTTCAAAAAAATTCCGTACGCGCTCCAAATCAAAATTACTTTCATCATAATCAAAATCCGGCATATCTTCATACGACACAAACATCTTCAAATACCTCCCGGCACTTTCAAAATCCATATATTCTGATATAAATGATTATGCATAAAATTTACCCAAAAATGCTCAGAAATAAAAGAAATTTAAAAAAACTGCGGACAGCTTACAGCCAAAGTCATTTAAAGACCAAAAGTTTACAAAAAAGAAAATCAAGCCGAAAATTGTTAAAAAGAAGGCACCCGTTTATCACGAAAATTAAAAGATTCGCTGTTATAGTGGGAATTGTCGCGGGAGGCATTTTAATAGTTAATTTATTATTTTTTTCGAATTACTTCAAAATCTCAGATATAGATATATCGGATAAAAATTTTGAGAATGAAAAATTAGGGCAGGAAATAGAAAAAGCACTTTCAGACGCTCTCGGTAAAAATCTGCTGTTTCTGGATACTGAAGAACTAAAACTTAAAGTATTAAATGCTTTCCCCGAAATAGAAAAAATCGAAATAAAAAAGGATTATCCAGGAAATATTATCGTTGAACTTGCCCAGTTTCCATTGGTGGCAAACGTCATCAACGAGAGCAGAACCGTTAAAAAAAGCTACATAATTAATTCAATCGGTTATGCAATAAAAGAAGATTTTGAGAATCCGGCTCTTCCTTATATTAAAATGAAATCCGACGAGCCTGTTAATACTGAAAATCCTGTAATAGAAGTCAACAAATTAAAATATATACTTGATACTATAACTTATTTTGAAGACAAATTTGGAATGAGAATAATAGAAGTCGAATATAAAAAAATACCAAGAGAAATTCACCTTTTAACAGAAAAAAACTTTTATGTCTGGCTTGATATACAGAAATCAGCCGAAAAACAGCTAAAAAAGCTCAAAAAATCGCTTGTAAAACTTGATATATATAATGAAAATCTTGAATATATCGATCTTCGAATTGCGGGAGAGAACGGAGATAAGATAATATATAAAAGAAGATAAAAAAATTAAAATGATCTGGGCAATATTAGGAATATTAATAGGAATAATAATTGGAATAAACGTTACCTATACAATTCCTATTGAACTGATAAAGTACACTGCGGTCACAATAATTGTAATACTTGATTCGATTTTCGGCGCTTTAAAAGCAGAAATCAAAAAAGAAGAAGATTATGATCCCATTACTTTTCTCACCGGGTTGCTTTTTAACCTGCTTCTCGCGCTTCTCATAACATTGATGGGAGAGAAACTGGGAATAGAACTCTATCTGGCA
>WJKQ01000089.1 GCA_014728975.1 Candidatus Peregrinibacteria bacterium
ATTTGGAGGACCGATATTGGTCATCATAATAAAAAAAGCTCTAACCAAAATTAAAATCCCAAATGTTTTCATGGCAAAAGGCGCAATTTCCGGTTTATAAAAAAAAGTATATGCGAAAATAGAAACCAAAATTGCAACAAAACCCCATACATCCAAAACACGAAGATTATAAGTCGGGATATCATCCAAAATAAAATCACCGACAGACATGTAATTAGAAGCCAGAATTTCACGATAAATACTCAAAGCAAAACTTACATAATAAGCCCCGATTAATACCAATAATCCAATCAGTAAAGAAACAACAAAAGTTCTGTCCTTAAGAAGGATTTTCCAATGATAGTATATCTTTTTAAAATATTCACTGATCATGTTTATTTTTTAAATTTTTCAACATTTGTTTTTTCCTTTATAGGAAAACTCCACCTTTTAAGTTTATCTTCTATTACGGAAACTTTATTACTATATCTTTCCCTTGAAACCTTTCTGATTTTATCGGAATTATCTTCTTTTAATACAGGAGGAGGCAATGTAACAAGAGAAAATGTTTTACTGGTCATTCCTTCAATAAGAAGTCTCATATACGCATGATATTTACTTAATGAAACAAGATCACTCGGCAAAACTTCTTCTCCGAATTGTTGAGATACATACTCGGCATCATCAAAACCAACCTGAAACGAAAGCAGACTTCCGACATTTCCAAACACAGCTTCTCTGACTTCATCGGGCATCTGTGCAATATATTGGTTGGCCATAGTAAGATTTAAACGATATTTTCTTGCTTCGGAAAGAATAGTCGCAAAAGATTCTGTCGCAAAATTTTGGAACTCATCCACATATAAATAAAAATCTTTTCTGTCTTTTTCCGGAACATTAGCTCTACTCATGGCATCAAGCTGAAACTTTGTAATAAACATAGCACCAAGTAATGCCGAATTATCTTCGCCGATTTTACCTTTTGAAAGATTTACTATTACAATTTTTCCTTTATCCATAGCAAATCTTAAATCGATTGTACTTTTTGGCTGGCCTACAATATTTCTTATAGTGGGACTCGCCAGAAACTGCCCCACTTTATTTTGTATGGGAGAAATCGCTTCAACCCGAAACCTATCCTGCATTTTTTCAAATTCATCAATCCAAAAACTCTTAACAACCGGATCTTCAATCTTTTTTACGATCTTTTTTCTGTAATCGGGATCCTGAAGAATTCTTGTAATCCCCATCATTGATGACCCTGGATACGCAAGAAGCGACAAAATAGTATTTCTTAATATATGCTCAAGACGCGGCCCCCAACTTTCGGCGTAAATTTTCTTAAAAATTCCCACAAGACCGCTGCACACAATCGATCCCAAAGCAGGATTCACGTTTTCAAGCATATTAAAAGCAACAGCATATTCCTTATCCGAAGGATCAACTAAAACTACATCGTTGATTCTATTGGAAGGAACAAATTTTAATACCGCGTCCGCGAGATCTCCATGCGGATCAATGACGCCGACACCTCTTCCCGCAACAATATCGGAATAAACCATATTCTCAAGTAAAGTGGATTTACCCATTCCGGTTTTACCTATGATATAAATATGCCTTCTACGGTCCAGAGGTCTTATGCCAAAAAGCTGTTGTGCGCCTCTAAAATTTGTCTGTCCCAAAACAGTCATATCTTTTTCATCCGTAACTTCCCCCGGCAGATCCGCAGGCGGCTCAAGCTTTCTGCTTTGAACCCAATAAATTGTAGGAGTTTTAACAAGTAGATTCGGCAAATGGTAAACAGTCGCGAGTTCTTCGTTATTTAAAACCAGACCGTCTCTTACTATTCTTTTTCGATATATATTAACAACACTTTTTCCATATTTAAATTCACCAATATTAAAACCGTTTAAATGTGGAAAATTAAACTGTTTGAAAGAACCGACTATTTCCCGAAGTTTAACTTTCGCCTTTGGAATATTTTTATTTTTTGGAATATAAACGATCCGGATTGTGGTTTCATAAAGAGGCCGTACAACCTTGTCCATTGCCGCATCTATACTACTCTCTCTTTCATGCGATTTAGATGTTTGTTCTTCTACGTCCTCGTAGGAAGAAACTGAAGTACCGGCTTTTAATGTTTCTATCTTCGCACTTACAAGAAGCCCCTGAAACCATAAAACAATGTAGACGGGGAAAAAAACAATTTTTGGCCAAAGTTTTCTTGTGGTAAAAGCCCTCGCATATATTTTCTTTAAAGATTCAATATTACCAAAAATACCTTTTTTCAAAATCTTTACACACTTTGTAAAAACAATTCTCCATTTATCACGTAAAGGAGTAACAACAACCTGAATCCACGCCTGATCTTCCGTGGTATCAAACTTTACAAGAGAAGAAGTAATTCCCGCCATTGGATCGACAGCTAAACGGGTTAATTTATCTTCAAACTGAGGGTATCTTTTAATCGGAAATACATCGTTGTCTATAAATTCAAGTTCGGTACCTACAGCATTTTCAAAATTTTCCGGACCTTTGGTGTAATCCGTACAATCCTCAATCTCTACATCTGGATATTGCGCATAAATCTGTCCTTCCACCAGGTTTCTCAAATTTTCGGGAAAAGCCACAAAAAATTTAATACTCCTGTTTATACTGGCAATCTCAAAACTAACGCTTTCACTGCTGTATCCTTTCAATCTTTCCCACCAATTGAATTTAGTCTGGATTCCATGAAGAGTGGCAAATATCTGTTCGGCTACAATCGGTCCCGCTTCACTTTCTTTCGCAACCCGAACCATTAATACCGTATATTTTTCCTTATACTTATTGCGAATTCTGTTTACTCTCGAAATCACAGTAAACAAAACAATCAGCGCAATAAACGCTAAAATTCCAAAACCTGCGATAAGTAATATTTCTTTCATATCCAAAAAATTATACCCTAGACTTATATTTTATCAAAAAATCTTTGTAAAATTATTTGAGCCGCATAAGCATCACGTCCTAGTTGCTTTTTTCCATAACTTTTCATAGCTTCCTCCATCAGCTTATCAGCTTCAAAAGAACTAAGACGCTCATCATACAATATTACCTTAACTTCGTCAAGTCTGTTCTCAAGTTTATTTTTAAGATTTTTAACATCCGGAATAATTTCATTTTCTATCTGTTCCTCCCGCATATTCAGAGGAAAACCTATCACAATTAATTTTGCATCGATTTCTTTACATAAATTCTCAAGTTTATCTACCAAATCGGAAATTCCTTTGTTTAAAATTACTCCTCTTGGAAAAGCTATACCAAATTCAGTATCACCTGTAGCAACACCTACACGTTTTCTTCCATAATCCAGAGCTAAAACTTTTTCTTCTTTCATATATTATTCAGAGGCTTCTACAACGAGTTCAATATTCTCTTCAAGATTTTCCCCCAAATTAACTTTTATTTTATATTCCCCCAATTCTCTAATAGGTTCCATTTTAATAAATTCCTTTTCAAGTTCAATGTTTGACTTATCTTTGACGGCATTAATTACATCTTCTTCTGCGATAGAGCCGTAAAGCTTACCTTTTTTACTTACTTTTGCTTTAATCTTAACCTTCAGATCTTTAAGTTTCTTGAGCACTTCTTCGGCCTTTTCAAGAATCTGTTGTTTTTTCATCAGCCTTTTCTCGTTTCGTTTTTCCGACAACTTAATTAAATTTTCAGTAGCGCGCTGGGCCAAACCTCTCGGTTGAAGGTAATTACGGAAATAACCATTTTTTACATTCACTATATCCCCTCTGTATCCCAATTTTTTTACATCTTCATTTAATAATACCTGCATACCTTTTGATTAAAATGCCATTTATAAATACCTAAATCCCGATCAAAAGTAAAGTATTTTTATCTTTCAAATTTCCATTCTCCTATCCCGTCAAACCTGTCGCACGGAAAAACAACTCCCTCCATTGAAACACCGGAAATCTTGCCGTCGATAGCGTAATAATAAACAGGGCGATATAGGAACACCGCCGGAATATCTTCCTTGATATGTTCAGCAAGCTCTCTTAATTCACGCTCTCTTTTCTCCTGATTAAATACAGCACGTATATCTTCAATCAAACTGTCAACCGCAAAACTCTTATAATTGGACAAATTTAGCCCCATAGGACTCGCCTGTGAAGAATGCCAATAAGAATAAGTATCCAGATTATAGCCCAGACTCTGTCCTATAAGTAAAAGATCATAAGTTCTACTCATAATTCTTTGTTTGAATTCTTCCTGGGGAAGAAATTCAATCTGAATACTGAATCCAATACTTTCCCAGACATCCTGCAAAAAAGTAACAACCTTTTTGGTCTCTTCATACTGCGGAGTTCCTTCTTCATATAATCTAACAATAAAACTTAGCTCCAATGCTTCACCATCTTCATTATATCTGATACCGACATGTTCGGTATCATCTTCGGAATAACTGAAACCCGCCTCTTTAAGTGCCCCCTGAGCCTGTAAAATACTGGGCTGGTATACCCATTCCTCCTGGTTTAACTCCATCAACGGCGTGTCAACCGGGATTTTTCCTTCCAGCCTGGATATCAATTCTTCTTTATCAACCGCTTTTTGAAGAGCAAGCCTGATGTTCTTCTCATCATTAAGAATTTCACTGTCCATATTTATAAAAACAGCCGTATATTGCGGCAGTTCATACTGTATAAGATCAAACCTTTCATTATTCATAAAATCAAGAATATAATCGCCTGTAACTTTAACCACACCATTTACAGCGTTTACCTCTTCCAACAGCTTTTCCATACTTGGATAAGTAATGAAACGCATATATTCCACTTCTGAAACCTTTCCATAATAATAAGGATTCCTGTTTAAATTAACCTGCATTCTTCCATCGGAAAAAGATTCAATCGCTTCCGTAACCATATAAGGTCCGCTTCCCACAGGCATTTTATTAAATTCATGCTGAAGAAGCTCATAAGGCTCGATGTCTTTTAGAATATGCTTCGGTAAAATTCCAGTTGTAAGAGTTGTAATGAAAAATATATTCGGTTTTTCAAGAGTAAATTTTATGGTTTTTTCATCCAGCTGTTCAATCTCCACACCTGAAAAATTTGCTTTTAAAATTTCATTCTGAAAAGACGGAGCCTTCACAATATCATAAAAAGTGAAATAAACATCCTCTGCAGTTAAAGGCTCACCATCATGCCATTTTAAACCGTCTCTCATCTTAAAGGTATATTCGGTTTTATCCTCGTTAATAGTCAAGAAAGCCATATCATCAACGATATTCCTTTTCTCCGGATCATATTTCATCAAACCTGAAAAAACCAGCCTCGAAACTTCCCTGTCAGCTTCATTATAATCAACAAAAAGCGGATTAATATTCTGTATACCGTTTTTTGCAACTATTCCTTCGGTATAAATATCCGATTCTCCAAAATGAAAGAGACCGTAGGGAAAAACAATCATTTTAACAACCATTAGTAGAAAAAGGACAATTGCAATTATGGATATTAATTTATCCTTATAATCGTAGGTCTTAAAAACCGCAATAATCGTCTTTACAAAACCCATCAAAAACAATTAAAAAACTTATATGAAGAGAAAAAATATGGAATTCGCCACAAATAAAATTGCCAGAACCACAGTCGCTATTGACAATATTTTTTCCGCGCCTCTTTTACTCGTATAAAAACCCCCGCTTCCTCCAAACGTTGCAGAAAGACCTGCGCCTCTCTGTTGTGTAAGAATCGAAAGAGACAATAAAATTGATATAATGACCTGAAGAATAATAAAAAATGTTGCCATCTTAGTTATTTAATAATTAAATGTACCGTCCAGTTAATAATTCCAAGAACAATAGCTCCTATAACATAACTCTGCCAATTTGGAAATGTCAAACTTATATCCATAAACTCGATTACGTTTAAAAAATAGCTCAAAAACCAAAGAACAAAGACATTTATTATGATTAAAAACAATCCTCCGGTCAGCAGAACAAACGGCAGAGATAAAATCTTAATTGCAGGTCTTACAATAAAATCTATCAATCCAAGAATAAGCCCTCCTATAACAAAAAACTTTAAACCTCCGGTATGTTGAATTTCCGGTACAAGAATAGTCAAAAAATAAAGAACTCCCCCATTTACCGCAATACTCATTACCGGCCTCCAGGCAAAATCCATAATTTTTTATAAAAGTTCAAACAAAACGAGAATACCAAAATATTACTTCCTTGCAAACAGATTACCAAATCTGTGTACACTCCAAAGTTATTTGTTTATCTAAATCTAAAACTACCAAGTAGTATTCGCCTTGCTTTAAACATATCTTGTTTTTAAAAAAATAATTTTTAAAAATTTAACATATTAAAAATAAAAATTTATATTCAAAAAAAAAGTAAAATATGGTATAATTATCTAAAATTCTTGAAAAAAATAAAAAATTTTAACCTAAAAAAAATGAAAAAAACGAAATTCGAGCACGGAAAAAAGTTTATTTCCTTGTTCATGGTAGCACTTCTATTTGCTACATTCGCCGGTCCATCAGTGGTTCTCGCCGACGATTTTTCTCAAACCAGCAAGCTGGGACCCACTGACCCCGCCGACAGTGATCATTTCGGTTTTTCTGTCGGTTCGGACGCCTCAAATCGATACTTTGTTGTCGGCGCACCGGATAAATCGGGAGGAGGCGCGGCTTACGTTTTTTATAGAGGTACCGGATACGAACAAATGGCAAAATTAACCGCAAGCGACGGAGCTAGCAACGATGAATTTGGTTATTCAGTAGCGATTCATCATGATTTTATAGTTGTGGGAGCTCCGGGAGATGATTCAGATGAGGGATCAGCCTACGTTTTCGAATTCGATAAAGGAGGAACAGAAACCTGGAATCAATTAGCAAAATTAACCGCAAGCGACGGAGCAGCAAATGATCGACTGGGTACATCAATTGATATTTATGATATCTCCACGCACAATTCCGATGAAACTGTAGTTGTAGGTGCAGAACACGATGGTTCTTCCGCAGGAAAGGTATATGTTTATGAAAATACCGGAACGTGGTCAGATACAACACAAGATGCAATTCTTTCCGCAAGTGACGGCCATAACGGAAATAAATACGGCCACTCGGTAGCTGTCGCAAGAGAAACAGATCAACATATTATAGTCGGTTCTCCCGGATTCAGCAGTGGCACCGGAGCAGCTTATATTTACAAAAAACCTGGAGGCGGATGGAGTACAACTTCCACGCATACGGCAAAGCTAACAGTAAGCGAAGGATCAAGCGGAGATGATTTTGGTGAAGCTGTCGATATCTCTGCTCTATTTGGAACTACAGATGTTACACAATATGCAATTGTTGGCGCTCCCAGCTACGGAACAGGAGGGAAAGCATATATATTCGAAAGACCTGAAAATCTTGACTGGTCAACAACTTCAACATATACCGGATCTTTTTTACCGGATGATCTTGGATCAGGGGATAATTTTGGAACATCGGTAACCTACTATATAGACAGACTGGCTATAGGAGCACCAAACAACAATACCAATCAGGGTGCTGTATATATATTTTCTCCTGATAGAAACGGTTGGGCAACTGATTTTACTTCCAGCTACGAAAAACAAACAGGCAGTGATTCAACAGGAGGAGACGAATTTGGAATTTCCGTTTCAATGGACGGATCCGAAACACGTGGACAAATCTTTTTAACCTCAGGAGCACACCTTGATGACGAAGGCGGAACAGATAGAGGTATGGCTTTCCTTTATACATACAATCCAACTGAATATCCACAAAATGAACAAAAACCAGGAGGAGGAGGAGGCGGAGACCGTGATGGCGGTGTCCCCGAATTCCAGGATTACATTTACATTTTAACAATTCTTATAGCAGTTGGGATGATGTACAAAGTAATGCCAAAATTCTCAATACAAAAGAAATAATAAAAAAAGAAATTTTATAAAGAGGAAGATTTATTTCTTCCTCTTTTTTTAAAAAAATAAAATTTTCCAGCCTTCATTTTTCTTCGAAAATATGTTAAAATAAATAAATTAAGTAAAAATATAAATAAAAATAAAAAAACCATGAAAAAAACTTCAACCATAAAAAAAGTAAAGAAAACAATATCTTTACTGTTGGTAGTCCTTACCACTTTAGCCTTTATTGGACCTTCTACTGTTTTTGCCGCAACATGGATTCAGCAGGAAAAATTAACTGCCGGGGAAGGTTCCAGCGATGACTATTTTGGATCAGATGTTTCTATATCAGGAAACTATGCAGTTGTAGGTGCTTACAATTACGATAATGGAACAACCCGTGGTATCGCCTACGTTTATGAAAGAGCCGACTCAACATGGACAAAAATTGCAAAATTGACCGCCAGCGATGCCGCCGATAATGACGCTTTCGGGATTTCAGTATCAATAGACAGCGATTACATAATTGTTGGTGCCGTAGGAGAAGATGGAACAGGTATTGACCATGGAGCAGCATATATATTCGAAAAACCTGCCGGAGGTGGGAAGACATGACTGAAACAGCTAAACTGACAGCAAGCGACGCTGTAGATGCAGATAACTTCGGAAGATCAGTTTCAATCTCAGGAGATTGGGCTATTGTTGGAGCATATCAATCAGATGATTCCGGCACTGATTCTGGATCAGCATACCTATTTAAAAAACCAATAGCAGGTTGGACAAATATGACAGAAACCAAAGAAATCACGGGCAGTGATACTGAAGCAGGAGATAATTTTGGAGATTCAATATCAATCGATGGTAATTATGCCCTGGTTGGAGCACCAGCCGAGGACGGCGCCGGATTAGAAAGAGGAGCAGCATATGTATTTTACAAAGACGAAGGCAGTACCGATAACTGGGGACAACAAGCCAAATTAACCGCGGGAGATATACAAGACGATTGGCTTTTCGCGATTCATAAATTATCTATATCAGGAAATTATGCGGCTGTTGGATGTATGGGAAATAACGACAATGGAAGCGGAGCAGGAGCTGTATATATTTATAATAAAGACGAAGGAGGTACAGATAATTGGGGGCAGCAGGCTAAACTCACAGCCAGCGATGGCGCAGCAGACGATAATCTTGGTTACTCCGCATCAATGTATGGTGATACTGTGATCGCAGGCGCCAAAGGAGACGACAGTGGAGCAGGTTCGGCTTATATCTTTGGAAAACCGGGCACCGGATGGCAGAATATGACTGAAACTGAAAAAATATCAGCCGGAGATGGATCTTCAAATGACCAATTCGGTTATGAAACTTCAATTTCAGGAAACTATAATATTGTTGGAGCACCTACGGAAGACGATGAAGGAAGAACAGATTCAGGAGCAGCTTACATTTTTGAAAGCTCATCCTCAAGCATAGTCCCGGAATTTAAAGACTTTATCTACATACTTACTATTCTCGCTGCAATCAGTATGATGTATAAAAATATACCGCAGTATTCCTATAATAAAATATAAAATTCATTTTTCAACAATTTCTCTTTTCTCCTCTAAAATTCTTGGAATAATAAAATAGAGATAAAGAGCAAACAAAACTATCAAAAATATTGCGCTTAAATATTCATGAAAGAGTTCGATAGCCAGTATTGGAGAATAGTAAGCTCCCACTAAAACAATTGTTGCGACTCTTAAAATATTTAAAACAAAAACAGCTGCAATTCCCAAAAGGAGTGCAATAGCAGCTTTAAAAGCATCAATATTTTTATGTTTGTTCACTAAAACCAATGTCACAACAAAAAGAAAAAGAAAAGTAATCATTGAATAAATACCCGCACATGTCGGACCGATATACACACTAAAATCAAGCATTCGGACACTGAAAGTTTCAAGATCGACAAATGTAAATTTTGTAAATAATGGTAGGATATAACTCAAAGAATAAGTAATCAAATAAGAAAATTTTTCCCAGCTCCGTTCAACCAAAATTTGGGCAAAAATATATAAAAAAATTGCAAAAGCCAAAATAATTATTTCCAGCTTGAACTTTTTTACAAACCTTAAATTGAAAATTGCCAGAAAAATTGAAATAAAAGCCAAAATCAACTGGATATAATAAGCGATAAACGGAAAAGAAATTTCGTTATTTCCTCCCCCGCTCTCAATCGAAACAATCGTAGTGATGGGAATATTAAAAATCAACACAGCGATAACCGCGAACAAAATAGTCTGCCACAACGAGTTTCCGTAAGGTTTGATCTTCTTTATTTCTTTCCACTTAAAATAAGTAAAAGCAAGCAAAAGAGGAAAAACCAAATATGAAAGATAAGCATCAACATTATTAAATACATATCCCAAAAAACTTCCGGTATATGACGAATAATAAATCGAAACCAAAGAATAAATCACAAAAAACAGCAGAAGACGAAGCCCAAAATATTTCGCTCCATCATTCCTTTTAAGACATAAAATTCTATTAATCATCTTTTTGAATTATTCAACTTTCTTGACCGCAATTTTAACAGGTTTACCATTCATCTCAACATTTTTCTCTTTGTCCCACTCAAGATCACCGCTTTGCTGAAGTTCATCAGCCAAAGTTTCAGTTTTTATATAATCCGCAAATTTGGTAACGGCTTCATCAACTTCGCCTTCTGTATCAACCAAAACGTAAATCCTGTCATCAACCTGATAATCCACATCTTTCCTCATTTCCTGAATAAATCTGACAATCTCCCGGGCGTATCCTTCCTTTCTTAACTCATCGGTAATTGTCGTATTTAAAGCGACTACAATACCCTCATCATCAGCAACATCAAAACCTTCCTTTCCTTTAAAACCAATCTCCACTTCATCCTGTTCCAGTGTGAAATGACCTACTTTTACTCGTCCGTCATCCATTATTTCAAAATCACCCTCTTTTACTTTTTTAATAATGAATTGAACATCCGCGCCATATTTAGGACCCAACAATTTTGCGTTTGGAACCACGGATTGTTCAATAATATCTCCGGCCTCTTCTATAATTGTCAGCTCTTTTACATTAAGTTCTTCCAAAATAACATCTTTTTGCGCTTCGATAAGTTTTTTATCAACATCTTCTGGAAGAGCTATACCTACTTTTGAAAGAGGCTGACGAACTTTAATTTTTGCCTGCGCCCTTACACTGTGACCAAGATTAACTATCAAGCGAACAAGATATATTTCTTTATTAAGTTCCTTACTTATTAATCCATTATTGAACGTCGGCCAGTCTTCCAGATGAACCGATTCGTTTCCCGTCAGATTTTGATATATTTCGTCTGAAATATAAGGCATAAAAGGAGCCAGCAATTTACAAAATTCAACAAGAACAATATAAAGAGTCTGATATGCCTGCTTTTTTTCTTCATCATTCTCACTTTTCCAGAAACGACGTCTGGACCTCCTGACATACCAATTTGACAAATTATCAAGAAAATCAAGCATCGGACGAGTGGTTTTGGTCAGATTATAGTCATCCATTTGTCCCGTCACTTCTTTTATCAGACTATGCATTTCGGAAAGAATCCATTTATCAAGTTTATGGTCAGGCACAAAGGCTCCATAATCCTTAACGGGTTCAAATTTATCGATATTCGCATAAGTCACAAAAAAACTGTAAGAATTCCAAAGAGTCAGAGTAAATTTCTTTATAACCTCGTCAACATGATCTTCAGAAAAACGAACATCTTCAGCCAATGGCGCCGTAGAGCTGTATAAGAAATACCTCACACTATCCACACCTTTCGTATTAAAGAGAAGATTCGGATCCGGATAATTTTTCTTCCTTTTTGAAAGTTTTTCACCATCCGCCGCCAACAAAATTCCATTCACAATAACATTAAAAAAGGCAGGATCATCAAAAAGCATAGTTGCAAGCACATGAAGTGTATAAAACCATCCGCGCGTCTGATCGAGCCCTTCCGCGATAAAATCAGCCGGAAAATTATCCTCAAATTCTTTCTTGTTTTCAAATGGATAATGAAGCTGGGCATACGGCATAGATCCGCTTTCAAACCAGCAGTCAAAAACATCACTGATGCGATTCATATCGGCGTTACAAGTAGGACATTTAAACGTTATTTCATCAATATAAGGTTTATGAAGATCAAGTTCGCCGTCTCTTTCCGGAATTTTACCACCCGTTTTATTTTTCAATTCGTCAATTGAACCGACACAAATCTGCTCACCACACTCACATTCCCATAGAGGAATCGGACAACCCCAAAATCTGTTTCTTGAAATAGCCCAGTCGCGCACACCATCAAGCCATTTTCCAAAACGTCCCTCTTTAATATGATTTGGCTGCCAATGAATCTTCCGGTTATTTTTTATAAGTTTATCTTTGACATCTGTAACTTTTATAAATAAAGAACGTGTGGAATAATTTAAAAGAGGAGTATCGCACCTCCAGCAGTGGGGATAACTATGCCGGAAATTCTGTTTTGAGAACAGAAGTCCTTTTTCATGGAGATGAATTGCAATATTTAGATCCTGGCCTTTCACAAATTCACCGGCAAAATCTTTTACATCCTCTGTAAAAGTACCGTTCATTTTAATATGCTGAATCATTCCAAGATTTTCCTCGACTCCAAGCTCATAATCATCTTCACCAAACATAGGAGCGATATGCACAACACCAGTCCCCTCTTCGAGTGTCACAAAGTCCGCCATTTGTATCGAATAGAGTTCACCTTCGATGTCTTTTTCTAAATAATAATCAAATAAAGGCTCGTAATGGGTCCCTTTAAGTTTTTTTGGATCAATTTCATTAAGAATTTTATAATCTCCTTCGCCAAAAACAGATTCAACGAGATCTTTGACCATAATAAAGACCCCTTCATTATCTTCACCATACTTACCCGCAACTTTGACGTACTTAAAATCCGGATTCAGAGCCAGAGCCACGTTACCAGGAAGCGTCCACGCAGTTGTTGTCCACGCAAGGATATAAATATCTTCTCCTTTGGAATCGATCGCCGTCAAAGCATCATCTTTCAACTTAAACTTCAAAGTCACCGATAAATCACTCACATCTTTATACGCCTGGGAAACTTCAAAATTTGATAAAGGAGTTTCACATCTCGGACAAATATGCATAGATTTAAAACCTGAATAAACAATACCTTTATCCCATATCTGCTTAAAAACCCACCAAATAGATTCCATATACGTATTATCCAAAGTCGCATAGCTGTCACTAAAATCAACCCAACGGGCAATCCTTCTCAAAGTATCTTCCCATTCCTTTGTGTATCTGAAAACAGATTCACGACATTTTTCATTAAACTTCTCAACACCATAATCGACTATCTCCTTTCTTCCCGAAAGGTCCAATTCCTTCTCGACTTCATATTCAACGGGAAGTCCATGACAGTCCCACCCGTTTGTTCTTGGGACATAATACCCTCTCATCGTCCAATACCTTGTAACGGCATCTTTTAAAACATTCGCAAGAATATGTCCGTAATGAGGCAGACCGTTGGCAAAAGGAGGACCATCAAAAAATACATATTTTTCGTTGTTTTTTCTTTGTTCTACGGATTTATCAAAAATCTTATTTTTTTCCCAATACTTTAATATTTTCTTTTCAATTTCAGGAAAAGACTGCTTTGGATCAACTTTCTTAAACATAAAAATTTAAAATTACTATTATAAAAAACAAAAATCACACGCCAGTTTAACGAAAAAAAATTGCTTTGACAATTCCTTCAAAAGAAATAAACTCAATTAAAAATGCTTAAATAAATTAAATGAACGAAAGTGATAGAGAAAACTTCAGACGCGCATCTTTATTGTTATCTCCCAGAGTAGAACCTCCCAAACAAAGTTTGCCGTCATCGATTCCACAGACTTTTACCACAAACGATAATCAAGACAGTTTTGAATTATTACATGGAAGAAGACGCCCAAAAGATACAGAAAACAATGTTACTCAAGCTGTTTACAATATACTTGAAAGCTATAAAAGAGATTTTCCGCAGGAATTAAGGACAGCTTTCGCAACAAGAATTTTAACGGCAATACAGGATGACACTTCAAATAACATACGCGCAGAAAATATAAAAAGGATAATAGACCAGCAAATTAATGCTCAAAGCACTACACCCATCCCCGTTAGAGACGAAATAAGAAATAAACTGTTGGAAGCTATAGAAACAAATACAGAAATAAGATTTTCGAAACCTTAACCGCACCCTTTACAACCGGCACAACCTCCCGGACTGCATCCATAAGCTGATACTTTCAATTTATACGAATCGACCAATTTTTCAGCTATACCTGTATATTTCTCGGGAGTGAGAGACATTAACATTTTTTTATCGGCAGCCGGAATTTCCAAAGGCTTAATAAAGTTTTGAATAGTTGTTTTGGTGATTTTTTTCTTCCCTCTTGTTAATTCTTTTAATTTTTCGTACGGATTTTTCACACGATTTTTCCTCATTACAACCTGAATAGGCTCCGCAAGGAGCTCCCACCTGTCCTTCAAGTCACTTTGAATAACTTTTTTGTTCACAACACATTTGGACAAACCTTTTATAGTACTTTTGAATGCCAAAACTGAATAAGTAAACGCCATGCCAATGTTTCTCTGTACCGTGGAATCCGAAAGATCTCTCTGCATCCTGGAAACCTGCAGTTTTGAGGACATATATTCAAAAAGAGAATTTGCCACCCCAATATTCCCTTCTGAATTTTCAAAATCGATCGGATTAACTTTATGCGGCATAGTAGAAGAACCAACTTCACCGCTAACCGCTTTCTGACCAAAGTAAGACAAACTGATATACCACCACATATCACTGTCAAAATCCAGAATAATGTTATTTATCCGCTTAACACAATCAAAAATTCCAGCAAAACCATCATGCGGCTCTATTTGAGTGGTATATTTATTAAATCCCAGCCCCAAAGCTTGTACAAATTTTTTACTCGCTTTAACCCAGTCTATATTTTTATAAGCAATATAATGAGCATTATAATTTCCAACCACTCCATTCATTTTAACCGGCAGGCAGGAACTGTAGGAACATAATATTTCCATTTCTTTCTCAAGCCTTGAAACAAAATTTACAAATTCTTTTCCAACGGTCGTTGGAGAAGCAGGCTGTCCGTGAGTCCTGGAAAGCATCGCTGTTTTTTTATATTTAATCGCCATCGAATAGAGTTCCTGTACAAACCCGCTTAATAACGGCAGCAATTCACGATCATTAAAATCTCTGATCATGCACGCGTAAGAAATATTGTTAATATCCTCGGAAGTACACGCAAAATGAATAAATTCAGAATATTTCTCCAGAGGCCCCCTTTTTAATTCCTCTTTAATAAAATATTCAACAGCCTTTACATCATGATTTATATCTTTTTCGATTTCTTTTATTCTTTCAGCGTTAACAACATCAAATTGCTCATAAATGCTACGCAAAATACGAAGTTCAGTAGTTTTTAAAACTTTGGTTTTCTTTAACTTCAGATCATTAAAAAGAAAAATAAACCACTCGATCTCAACCAAAACACGATATCTCATCAAAGCGGCTTCTGAAAAATACTGTGAAAGATAATCGACCTTATCCGCGTATCTGCCGTCAATTGGTGAAATTGCCAATAAATTATGCTCCATATTTCAAATATTAATTATTTAAAACTTTCTTTAATTATATCAATATGTTCCGACACTTTTTGCCTGAGCCCATCGTTAGTCAATGCCAACATTCTTACCGCCGCCAAAGCGGCATTACCGGGATCGACAACAGTCAAAACAGGAGTATCACTCGGCATAACAAGAGTACTGTTGATATTAATAATAAAATCCTCCTTATTTTTAAAAGGCGGACACGCAATAACCGGATGAATACTATTAGCGGCAGTTACTCCCGAAAGGCCGTTGGAACGACCTGCAATCGTAATATAAACCAGATTTTTTTCTGTTTTATTATTGTTTCTAACAATATCAAAAACTTTCTCAGGAACTTTATGTGCCGAAGCAACAATAACTTCATTTTCTATCCCCCAGGGACTTAATTTATCTATTATTTTTTTCGCAAAATCTTTATCTGATTCTGAACCTAGTAAAAACAAAATTTTCATAATTATTTATTTAAATATTTACTTAAATTTTTTTCAATCCTGGAAAGAACATCACCCACCTCAGCTTTAAAAGTCTCTCCTGTAATAAGCTCGTACGATTCAATATATCTGCGGGCCGTTTCCGCTTTGATTTCATCGGGGATCTCGGGAATTTCACCCTCGCCTCTAAAACCTCTTTCCGCTAACCAATAGCGTAAATATTCTTTATCTATCTTTTTTTGTTCTTTTCCGGCCTTAAATCTTTCTTCATATTCATCCAGAAACCAAAATCTGGAAGAATCGGGCGTATGAATTTCATCAATCAAAACAATATTTCCTTCTCTATCCACTCCAAACTCATACTTTGTATCAACCAAAATTATTCCCTGTTTTTCAGCTATCTCCACTCCCCGCTTATAAAGTTCCATTGAAACATCTGCCATATAATCAAATTGTTCTTCTGTAACAAGTCCACGCTCCAATATTTCCTCTTTTGAAACAGACTTATCATGACTTCCATGCTCAGCTTTGGTGGAAGGAGTCAAAATCGGTTCTTCAAACTTTTGATCTTTCTTTAGACCTTCGGGAAGTTTATTGCCGCAAAAGTCGCGCACGCCTCTTTCATAGTTATACCAGGCACTCGTACTTGTAACACCTGTAATATATCCCCGAATTACCATTTCTACCGGCAAAGCTTTACATTCCCTGGCGACAACAACGTTAGGATCCGGAAATTCTATGACATGATTTCCCACAATATCTTCGGTTTTTTCAAACCAAAATTTCGCAAGCTGATTTAAAACCTGTCCTTTGAAAGGAATCAAAGTAATTATCCTGTCAAATGCGGAAAGTTTGTCAGTAACTATTATAATTCTTAGATCATCTTTGGAATAATTATCACGAACCTTACCCTCATATTTTTCCCCAAAATCGGAAAAATCAGTCCCCTTAAGGCAATACCGGATTTGCGCCAAAATTTCCTCCTTTGAAAGCATATTTTATTAGTTAAATATGATTCAATAATAATGAATACACATCTTATTTGCAATCATCAACTTTTTAGAATATATTCCAGATATGACAAATTTTTTCGATCATCTGGGGAATAGTGTGGCAGTTTTAGGCTCACAATGGGGAGATGAAGGTAAAGGAAAATTGATAGACATTCTTTCCAATGAATACGATTTAGTTGTTCGCGCAGCAGGAGGAGCCAATGCCGGACACACAATCTATTTTAAAGATCCGGAAAATCCCGAAAAAACCAAAAAATTCATTTTTCATCTTACTCCTTCCGGCATGCTTCACAACAATACCAAATGTGTTATTGGAAACGGAGTGGTTCTGGATATTCCGACACTCTTTGAAGAACTGGATTTTTTAAAACAAAACAACATAGACACACAAGGAAGACTCTTTATTTCAGATAGAGCACATCTGGTATTTGGGTATCATAAATTGATTGACAAACTCCAGGAAAAAATGAAGGGAGAAAAAAAAGTCGGCACCACAAAAAGAGGAATAGGTCCCTGTTATACCGACAAATTCAGACGAAACGGAATAAGAGTTCATCACATCTGCAATTTTGAAAAATTCGAAAAAAAATACCAAGAAAATCTGAAAATGTTTAAAAATATGTACGGCAATTTTAAATATGATGAAAAAGAGGAACTGTTATATCTGAAAGAGGCATGCAAAAGAATCAAACCAATGATTACTGATACAGCCTTTTTATTAAATCAGGAAGCAAAAATTAACAAAAAAATACTTATTGAAGGAGCAAATGGTGCACTTTTGGATATTGATCACGGAACATATCCATACGTCACCTCTTCAAATTCAACAATTGGAGGAGTGGTTTCGGGAACAGGTCTCAGCACCAATAAAATAGAAAACATAATCGGAATAATGAAAGCCTACACAACCAGAGTCGGTAAAGGCCCCTTCCCCACAGAATTAAACGATAATCTTGGAGCAAAAATCAGAGAAGCAGGTGGAGAATACGGTGCTACCACAGGCAGACCCCGAAGATGCGGATGGTTCGACGCAGTTGTCGGCAAATACTCAGTCATGATAAACGGCTTAACGGAAATAAACCTTACAAAACTTGATGTATTAAGCGGACTGGAAATATTAAAAATCGGAATAAGCTATAAATATATGAATGAATACCTTCACTCGTTTCCCGCAAGCCTTGAAACACTCGAAGAATCGGAAGTCAACTATATTGAAATGCCCGGCTGGAAAGAAGATATAAGCAAAATCAGAAATTATAACGACCTCCCGAAAAATGCAAAAGCCTACGTCGAAAAAATCGAGGAAATCGTTGAATGCCAAATCACCTCAATAGGAGTAGGCGTTGAAAGAGAAGACATTATCTTCAAATAACACAATTATATCTCTTTCTTTATTTCAATACTTTCAACATTAGAATTATCAATAAAGCCGACTTTCGAGCTTTCATAATAAATTGTTAAAAAATAGCCAAGACTAGACAATTAATTGATACAACAAAAAATGTCCAATATTTTTTATTCTGGTGGGCGCTATAGGATTCGAACCTATGACCTTCTGGGTGTAAACCAGACGCTCTAGCCAACTGAGCTAAGCGCCCTTTTTTAAAATTTTCCAGTAATATTTACCACAAGACCTTAAAACAATCAAGTATTCTCGTTTTATCCCAACATAAAACCATTGTTTCTGAGCCAAGTTTCACATTCTTTAAAATTTGGTATCGCATCTTCTACAAGAGCCCAAAATTTTTTGGAATGATTCATCTCCTTAAGATGAGCAAGTTCATGGACACATACATATCTAAAAACCTCTCTCGGAGCGAACAATAACCTGTAAGCAATATTTATATTTCTCTTTGAACTGCAGCTTCCAAAGCGCGAATTCATTCTTTTAAAGCGGCATATATTATAACTTTCCCGGAAAAAAAGCTGATTTAATTCACCAACAACTTCTTTCAAGTATAAATTTTGATCTTTTATTATTGTTTTTTCCACCAATAATTTAATGATTTTTCTTTTTTCCACATCCCCCCAACATTCGGGAATAAAAAGTTCAATAACGCCATCGCGCAAAATGCTTCCGGCATTCTTTCTGTTTTCGGTATCCACCCTTATTTCATAAGTTTTATTATGGGTACAGACTCTTCCTCCGTCCTTATAAACAGGAATAACAAAATCACTCTCGGAAATTTTCGATAGTTTCTTTCCAGCCCAATTTAAAAATTTTTTTACAATTTCATCACGAGATTTCCCCCTTACAAATCTGCTTAACCTCAACACAACATTTTTATTCCTTATTCGAACAGAAGAAGTGGCTTTTAATGCTGTTTCATAAACAACATTATAAGACCGTTCACCTATTTTCAGTTTTTGAGGATATTCCATAAGATATTAATCTCTGTAACCTATAATACCTCCAAATACCCCTCCTATAACTGCACCGGCTCCCATTCCGAGAAACGCGCCCAATTCCAGCGGAATCTCGCTCTGGCTACCGCTTACCACGTGAGTAATCAAAATAATTATCAGACCAAAAACCAGGCCGATAATTATTCCGGTAACAATCCCTCCAATACCACAACCGACAATCCTCTTAAATGTTTTTAATTTTTTGTGTCCCATTTTTTGTAAAATAAAGAATTAATGGTGCCCAGGAGAGGACTTGAACCTCCACGACCAAAAATGCGGTCACTAGCCCCTCAAGCTAGCGCGTCTACCAATTCCGCCACCTGGGCATTTCAAGGTACGATAAAATTCTAACAATATTTTCACTTGCGCACAAACTTCAAATTATATAAAAATATCCATTGCCGGCCTTTTAACATTAATTCCTTCAAAAATGAGCTACATTAAAAAAACAGACCCCGAGATTTATGAATATATTGAACGGGAAAAAATAAGGCAGGCCGAAGGAATAGAACTCATACCATCTGAAAACTATACATCGCCCGCGGTAATGGAAGCATGCGGATCAATACTTACCAACAAATATTCAGAAGGATATCCATTTAAAAGATATTATGGAGGCCAGGAAAATATTGATCACATTGAAAGCATTGCTATCGGACGCGCAAAAAAGCTTTTTGGAGCGGATCACGCAAATGTACAGCCATACTCCGGCTCCCCCGCAAACGCAGCAATATATTTTGCAGTTTTGGAATTTGGAGACACGGTAATGGGACTCAAACTGGATCACGGCGGACATATAACTCATGGGCTTCCAATAGCTTATTCCGGAAAAGCATATAATTTTGTTCAGTATGAAGTCGATATAAATACGGGCCGGATAGATATGGAAGAAGTCAGAAAACTGGCAAAAAAACATAAACCAAAACTTATCATAGCTGGTTTTACAGCTTATCCCCGTGATATAGAGTGGAAAAAATTCAAGGAGATCGCAGATGAAGTGGGAGCAATGACCATGGCGGACATTTCACACACGGCAGGACTTATTGCATCCAAGGTTTTGGAGTCACCCGTTCCTTACTTCGATATAATAATGACTACAACTCATAAAACTTTACGAGGTCCAAGAGGCGCAATCATTCTCTGTAAAGAAAAATTTGCAAAAGCAATAGATAAAGCGGTATTTCCTGGATTTCAGGGAGGCCCGCACGAACATACAATTGCCGGTAAAGCTATAGCCTTCCACGAAGCAATGCAGCCGGAATTCAAAAAATATTCGGAACAAGTGAAAAAAAACGCCTACCACCTGGCTGAAAAACTGAAAGAAAAAGGATTCAATCTGGTTTCAGACGGTACCGACACTCATTTGATCCTCATAGATCTTACAAATAAAAACGTGCCGGGAAGAAAGGCCCAGGAAGCGCTTGATACCGTAGGAATAACACTCAATAAAAATACTATACCCGGAGAACCAAGATCTCCAATGGACCCATCGGGAATACGACTCGGCACCCCCGCAATTACAACAAGAAGAATGAGAGAACCGGGAATGGAACAGATCGCAGACTGGATAGACAGAGTTATTTCAAATATTGATAACACGGACCTTCATAGAAAAATCAAAGAAGAAGTCAAAGAATTATGTCTTAATTTTCCTGTTCCGGGAATAAAAATTTAAATTCGTTTTATAACTACCAGAGTTATATCGTCCATCTGTTTATAATCGCCGGTAAATTCCTTCAAATCAGCCAAAATCCCCCCTTTCATTTCGTTTGAATTTTTTGCATTTCCCCATTTTTCCACTGAACGCATAAATCTTTTAATACCATAGTTTTCATTTTTACTTCTCCAGGCTTCAGGAATACCGTCACTGTAAACGATAATAAAATCTCCAGGCTCTAAATTAACCTCTTCAACTTTAACATGAGCGGAAACATCCGGAAGCATACCCAAAGCAATACCTCCTGCAGGAGTAAGTTCAGCTTTTCCTTCCGCCGCCTTATAGTGAATTAACTGCTCATGGCCGGCACTGACATATCTAAAGCGCTTGTTTGGAACAGACCACTCCATCAGACAAAGAGTCATAAACATATTTGTCATTGTTTTAGCCTTAAGCACTCGGTTAACATCGATTATTAATTTTTTAAGGTCTATTTCCGCGCAATAACCAAAGAAAACAGCACTTGCTATCGATCCGACAATACCCGCAGGAACACCATGCCCCGTCACATCACCAAGATACATAAGCATTCTTTCATCATTTAAACACAAAAAATCATACATATCCCCTCCCATTTCTTCAGCGGGAATAAGACCTGCGGCAATATCAAGCCCTTCCACTTTTGGAATTTGACTTTCATCGGGTACCAGCTGATTCTGAATCTGGGCAGCAAGTTCAAGTTCCCGAGCTACCCTTTCTTTATAAAGCTTAGCTTCCACACTCGCCTCAAGATCCACCGCCATTTTATTAAACGCTTTTCCCAAAAATCCGAGTTCATCACGGGTTTTTATATATACACGAGTTTTAAAATCACCTGTTGCTATCTTCTCGGCACCTTTAACCAGTTTCGAAACGGGCTTAGTAACCTGTCTTGCCATAATAAAGGACATAATCATACCAAGCATTACTCCAAAAATAGCCAGATAAACTATCCTCATCGTCATAGCTTCAATCCTTTCAAAAAGATTATGATAATCAAGACCGTAAACGATAGAATACCTCTCATTTGCAGGTACAACTATAAAGTTTATCAATGAACCGGACTCCAAAGGCTCAATACGATTTTCATTTTCATCAACATAAATAGTATTTCCCTTTTCGTCAGTCTTCAGATAAAGAATTTCGCCATCAAAAGTTCTGATAGAAACATGCTCGGATTGGATCTGTCTAAGTGTAAAAGAATCTTCGATCATCCTCGGCTCCCCCTGATACTTCTTATCAACATCAATTTCAGAATCATAAAGAACTTCACCTTCATACGAAACTATCTCGACAAGAGCTATATCATCGTTCTGTTCAAAAATATCCTGCATTTCTCTGTTAAAGTAGACAAATCCTCCCTGTGCAAGGTATAAATCATAATTATTAGCGATAGTCGAAGCCGTAAGTTTTGAAAACGCCAAAGCATTCAAATAAATATCATCGGCCATCTCTATTTTCTTTTCATTGATGAATAAAAAAGCAACAAAAGTGAATAGAACTACAATCAGTAGCGTAATAGCCATTATCAATTTACTGCGAATTCTAAATCTCATATTTACTTAACAATTAATTCATCAAAATATATAAGACCGTCAATTCTCGGCCTCATATCAATTTCGTCAACGAAACTAAAAACGGTTTCATATTCAAAAAGAGGAACACCTACAATATCGTCCTCTACCACAATTTGCATCGCTT
The DNA here is from genome assembly GCA_014728975.1 of Candidatus Peregrinibacteria bacterium. Classification (GTDB taxonomy): domain Bacteria; phylum Patescibacteriota; class Gracilibacteria; order UBA1369; family LOWO2-01-FULL-3; genus WJKQ01. The sequence continues at coordinate 22,850 of WJKQ01000089.1, forward strand.
CCTGCAACATGTCTCTACGTTTTTCAATATCCAGTTCAACCAAAGCCGACTCAATCAGATAATCAACGTTTGGATTATTATAGTCAAATACATTAAAAGAACCTTCACTATGAACAATTGTACTCAAAAAATCTTCACTATCTCCAAGTTCAGATTTAAAGGCGAAAAAATAAATATCGGCGCTTTCGTTTTCGATACTCACAAGAAGATTTTCCATTTCCAGATAGGAAACTATTACATTAACGCCCGCTTTACCAAGCGATTTTCTAACATGCTCACCAAGAACATCCAAACCGAC
>WJKQ01000090.1 GCA_014728975.1 Candidatus Peregrinibacteria bacterium
CAACAGCAGTCATCCCAGCCACAACAGCCGCAACAACCCGCGCAACCCACTCAACCAACACAACAGCAGCCATCCCAGCCCGCCCAACCAAAAGCTCCCCCAACTAAACCTCCGGCAGTTCCAAAACCTATAGAGCCCGCTCCTAAAGAAGCACAAGAAGCAACTACTTCGGAATGCAGCTGTCCGGACATAAAGTTCGAGGAATGGGATAAGAAAAAAACCACACTAAACAAATTATTTTATAAAACATTCTCTCCCAAACTTTTCTACTACCCTTTTTCTATGTCGATTGACATTAATCGCGCAATCGAAGGAGCAAAAAAAGCAGGATATACAGTGCCGGAAGGCGCAATGATCCTGGATACGGACGGAATGTTTCTGGGATCAGTTATGGTAGAAGTCCAGGGAGCAAAGGAAGGTGACAAAAATATAGTTTCACTTGCGGGAAAAGAACTGTCCACAAAAGCATCAAAAGAATCCTTTAAAAAAATAAAATCTGAAAAGGAGGACCTTGAAAAAGAACTTGGAGGTAAACCCAAGGAACTTTACATCTGGTACACTTCATGCCCGAGATGTGCGGATACAAAAAAAGTAAAATATGTGCTCCTCGCAGTACGATAAATTACTATTTCCAATAAAAAGCCGAAGGACAGATATGATTTAAAGGACAAATGTCACATTTTGGACGTCTCGCAATACAGATGTTTCTGCCGTGATGAATCAGTAGATGCGAAAATTTGCCCCAATACATTTTTGGAACAATTTTTATAAGGTTTTCTTCGATTTTTACCGCGTCTTTATTTTTGCTAAGCTTTTTTGGAACCAGTCCAAGAAGTCCGCTAAGCCGGATTACATGAGTATCCACAACAATTCCTTCATTATTTCCATATCCTGAACTCAAAATAACATTTGCAGATTTACGTGCAATGCCCGGCAGTTTTAAAAGATCTTTCATATTATCCGGCACTTTACCGCCAAATTCAGAAAGTATCATTTGAGCCGCAGCTTTTATATTTTTGGCTTTATTTTTATAAAATCCGGTTGAATGAATAAATTTTTCAAGTTCATCAGGTTCACATTCCGCGAAATCTTTTATTGCAGGAAAACTGCGAAAAAGTTCGGGGCTTATTTTATTAACCTGTTTGTCGGTACATTGAGCAGATAAAATAACGACAACGAGAAGCTGAAAAACATCTTTAAAATCAAGAGCAATATCAGCATCGGGATATTTTTTATCTAAAATTGTTATGATTTCCTGAATATTTTTCATAACAAAATCTTACCTGAATCCTGAATATCAGCAAAATCCAATATTAAGAACGTGAAACCGAATCCAGTTTGGACTTTATAACGGAGTTTTCCCAATCATCATAATATTTCTCCGGAAGAGCTATTATTTGTTCTTCCGTTAAGTCTTCAATAGGAAGATAATCCAGCGGATCAACATGAAATCCATTTGAAAGTATTTCAAAATGCAGGTGCGGACCGGTGGTCATATACCCTGCGCCGACTGTTCCCGGCATTCCGCCGCTGAGACCGATAACAGCTCCCTGGCTGACTACCTGTCCCTCTTCGACAAGAATATCGCTGATATGTCCGTAAACAGTCATAAAACCGTTTGCATGAGCTAAAATTATATAACTATATCCATATCCGTTATCTTTAGCCGTAAAAACAACTCCGCCAGCCGTCGCACGAATAGGGGACCCCTGATACTCAGGAAGGTCGATCGCGTTATGCTGAACACCAAAAACACCGGCATAACCGGGATCATGAAAGTAAGCACTGATTCCAAGATCGGGTTCTACAGGCCATATAAATCCTTCACTATCCAGATCATCCAGATTTATATGGAAATTATAGAGCGCCTGTGTCCTGTTATCCAGTAAAGAAACATATTCATCCGGATTAAACCCGGCACCTTCTTCCTCGATTTTCTTTTCAACGAAAACAATCGCATCATTTAAAGTTTTAACATCATTTAAAAGCTGTTCCTGTTCCATTAAAGTTTGCTCCAAAAGCTGTTGATATATTTCTTCCTGCCCCATTGTCAGCTCAAGAAGATTTTCTTTTGACTCTTTTTGAAGTTCAAGTTGTTCTTTTTCATCTTCTATTTTCTTCTGGAGTCTTGAAAGCTTTATTTTTCGTCTGTTTAAATCCCTTTCATAATTAACCAATTCCTTATTTAAACTGTCCAGCTTCTCCACCATTTGTTGACCGGCTTCATTCAAAAGATTAAAATATTCAAGTTCTTTAAGATTATCTCCAACACTCCCATCCGTTAAAAGAAGTTTAAAAGCGTTAATATTACCGTTTTCGTTTATTGAAAAATAATTATTTTCTTCCTTATAAATCAGACGAATATAATCTTTTAAAAGATCTTTCTGGTAATTCAACGCGACCTCTCGCATCTCTATCTGCTCGTATAGCAGAGCAATCTCATTTTCAGTCTCTAAAACCTGTTTTATAACATCGATCAGTTTTGCTGTAGTGGCGTTGATTAGACTGTCAAGATTTTCCAGATGTTCCTTAAGAGTCATTTTTTCTTCGGTGACCAGTTTCAGACGTTCCTGCGCGTCATTGATGCTGTTTAAAAGTTGACGATAATCGGTTTTACTGAGATTAAGCTCTGACTTTAACCTTGCCATAAATTCATCCTGTTTGACTTTCATTTCCTCATCAATTCTAATTAATTTATCCGGCTCGAAATTTTCGGTTTGGAGGAATACAGTTTCAATTTCATCTTCAGTTTCAATATTTTCAAAATCACTCTGCGCGAAACCCATGGCCGTGTTCGCCAGAATGAAGGCAAAAGTAGTTATAATCACTAAATATTTTTCCCTGAAAGAATTCATTTTATATTTATTTTTCTTTTTATCTTAATATATTACCACTAATAAGCCAAAAAAGCAATTGAGGCGTTGACAGAAAACGATAAATAAAGAAAAATAAATCTCGCTATAATCCAAATCTCATGAAAAAACTATCATTTGCTATTATTTGTGTACTTATCCTTACAGGATGTATTCAGCAGAAAGAATCAAAAACTTCAAGCAACGGACCAAATGAAAACGATTTGATCGTTGCTGAAGAAAAAACCCTTGAACCTGAAAAAAAGGCTTTGCCTTCTGATGTCGATTGGGTGACATACAGCGATAAAGATATAACTTTTACTTATCCAAAAACCTTTTTGGGAACATCTTTTGAACAGAATTTTGATAAAAATTTAAGAGGAGAACAATGGGAAGTGGTAAGAGAAAAAAATTCAATCTATATAAAACCTAACTTTGAAAGTCCCTCTGCTGAATTTGGATCAACTTATGAAATCAGGATTTTGGAAGATATGTGGTCAGCAGAAGAAGAATGGCAAAGTGCCGCTGAAATTAATGAAGGGCCTGAATCACAATGGGGACAGCCGCTGGAAACGGAAACGGAAGATTATTACGTTGGAATTTTAAAGGATATAAATATGGGACTGGGAAGAATTGTTGACGTCTATTCGTTGGTCCCGGGAGGAATTGATACACTTGGAAAAAGTAAAAATCCGAATCAAAAACACTTTATTATTTATGCGGCTTCGGGAATTTACCAGTCATTTGTTGAAGATATCCTAATACCCAGTATTGAAGCTAATTGATATTCCCTTGAAAAAAAACAAAACTTTCCCTAAAATCGCATAGCAAATAAACAAATCATATGTCTCACAAGAAAGCCGGCGGTTCAACCGCTAATATACGGGATTCGAAATCTAAACGTCTGGGCGTAAAGGTTTTTGGCGGTCAAAAAATCAAAGCTGGCGGCATTATCATTCGTCAGAGAGGAACAAAATATTTTCCGGGAGAAAATACAGAAATGGGCAAGGACAACACAATTTTTGCGCTTAAAGAGGGGGCGGTTTATTTCACCGATAAGGTATTAAAAAAGTATGACGGAAGAAAATTCAGAGATAAAATAGTTAACGTAAAAACAAGCGCATAATATGTCTTTAGAATCGTTTATTGGACGAGAAGGTGACGAGGGAATGTCAGAAGCCGCTTTTGAAGCATTCAAAGAAAAAATGAAGAAAGCGGCGGCCCAGATTGCCGCTATTAAAAAAGAGGAGGGAAAACAAAAGAAAAAAGAGGAGGAACTTTTAAAAATTCTTCTGAAATTCGTTAAAAACAGTCAGAAAAAAGAACTGGTTTTATTGATAAGTCGTGTCCTGGAGCAAAATATTCCTGCTAATTTTGTATTGGCAATTATTTTACTGGGAAACGAAGATATTCAACGGGAAGTGGGAAAATTTTTAATGTTGGAATCTCCTGAAGAAAAACCCGAAGCAAAAGCCGGAGAAAAAGATTTGATATTTTTTAAACAGGAGGACGAATCACTGCCTCTGAAAGTAAGAATAGAGATTGATGAATGGATAAAAAGTTTATTTTTTCAGGCGGAAGAAAATCCACAAAAAATCATAAAAAATGCTTATAAAACAGAAATAATTGAAGAACCGGAATATAAAGAGAAAAAGATTCTAAAAACTCCCCTGATTCAGCTTACAACATTTGTAATTCGCGATTTTTTGGAACAAAACAAGATTTCTGAACCTTACAGTAAATTAAAAAACTTCGCCTCTTTTATTTTGAAAGGCATTCTTTCAAAGACACAGGAAAACCTGGAAAAAAGAAAACTAATCGCTGATAAAGCCCTTTAATTTTAGCTCCTCAATAACTTCTTCAGCGGGCTTATCAAGTATCCCCATTTCACAAATATAATTTGAAATTCTCTGTGCTTCACGACTGTCGATATTTGTTATACCGCATTGATAAACCATATCCACCAACTTGGAAATTTGAGTGCTGTCAAGTCCGTATTTAATACTAAGATCTATTAAAAATTTATTTTCCATATATTGAAATTTAACAAAAAATATTCAAAAAATCCAAATAAAATGGTATAATATAATGATTTAAAAACAAAAAAAATGGTTACAAAAAGAAAACCTGCAACTTCATCTCCTCGCGGCCCTGAAAAAGTAAGGGAATTTAACCGTAAAGTCGAAAAGCTTTCTTTTGATGAGGAAAATGCAAAAGATCAAATGTTTGATATTTTATCAAAAAGTAGAGGTTTCAGCCTTATAAAAGGCGAAATAACAGGTGAAATCGATCCGGGCGGCAAAAAAATAACAAAAGAAATGTTTGAAAAATATTTGCTTAAAAATGGCGGATCACGCTTTGTAGAGAGAATTTTTAATAAAGGACAGGAAAAATTAAAAAGAGATTTCAGGAGGCTGAAGCGTAAATTTAGAAGATATAAAAGGCTGATGTTTAGAAAAGGAAGAGTCGCTGAAAATTTTCAAAAATCAATGCTTGGAAAAAGACTTATGGAAATTGCCGGAGGAAAAGAAAATATAAAATCGTTAAAATTTGAAGATGCTTATGAAAAAGGATTTTTCAATATAAGAC
>WJKQ01000091.1 GCA_014728975.1 Candidatus Peregrinibacteria bacterium
AATGAGAACTGCTGTTGAAATTGTTTTTGGAGATGCCTTTAATGAATTTTTGGAAGAACATCCTGCTGACGCGCGTGCGATTGTAGGAAAATGTCTTCTTGCTTCGAGGGCGCGTCTGGCGGCTCGTGCGGCAAGAGATACCGTTATACGTAAAGGCGCTTTGGAAGGGATTACTCTTCCCGGGAAACTTGCGGACTGTTCCAGCAGGGATGCTTCCGTTTCTGAGCTTTTTATAGTTGAGGGAGATTCTGCCGGCGGCAGTGCAAAACAGGGAAGAGATCGTGGAATTCAGGCGATTTTACCGTTAAGAGGTAAAATTTTAAATGTTGAGCAGGCCAGACTGGATAAGATTTTGGCTAACAATGAAGTTAAAAATCTTGTAATTGCACTTGGAGTCGGTATAGGCGAAACTTTTGATGTTTCGAAGCTTCGATATCATAAAATTGTCATAATGACGGACGCGGATGTGGACGGTGCGCATATCAGGACTTTGGTTTTGACTCTTTTCTATCGTTATTTTAAAGAATTGATTGAAAAAGGATATGTTTATATTGCCCAGCCTCCACTTTACAAGGTAACGCGCGGAAAAAAAGTCCATTATGCCTATACTGAGAAAGAAAAAGAGAAAATCATAAAAGAAATGGGGGGAGAAAAGTTATCAATTCAGAGATATAAAGGTCTTGGAGAAATGAATCCAGAACAGTTATGGGAAACAACCATGGATCCCGAAAAACGTTCCATGTTGCAGGTAACCATTGAAGATGCTGAAAGAGCCGATAATGTTTTTGACACTTTAATGGGATCGGAAGTTGTTCCGCGAAAAAAGTTTATTCAGGCTTATGCCAAGAAAGTCAAAAATTTAGATATATAAATATATAGCATGAAAAAATTGTTGTTTATTTTTATTATTGGAATCCTGGCCGCTGGTTGCGGTATAGAAGATGAGAGGAAAGCTGATGATTTACAGAAGGTTGATGTGGAAAAAGAAGAAAAAATTGTAGAGAAGGAGAAAAAAGAAGAGAAAGAAGAAAAGATAGAGAAGGAAGCAATCGAAGGTAAAGATATTTTGGAAGTCAAGAATTATGTTATTTCCACAAGTTCCGTATTGGTGGATGAGACAAATGTTGGCTTTAATTATGAAGGAGAAATGGTTGGAGACAAGGATTTTTCGACGGCATGGTGCAGTGGGGAAGGAGGGACCGGTGATGTTTTAACTATGGAGTTTAGTGAACCCGTAAAAGCGAGCAAACTGGGTATAGTTCCCGGTTTTGCGAGGGACGAAAAAATTTATTTTCAGAACAATCGCATTAAGAAGCTGAAAATGGTTTTTGATGGAGAGGAGGAGGTTTTTAATCTTCCCGATGAGTATAGAATGCATTTTTTGAATTTTTGTGAGGAATGTACATTTCAGAAAGTCGATTTTATTGTTGAAGAGGTTTATGAGGGAAGTAAATATGATGATACCTGTATAGCGGAAATCGATTTTTGGAGTGATTATGTTGTGAATGAAAATGAAGAGGCTGCAATGAATTATTATAAGAACTATAAAGAAGCGGATGCTCTAAGGCCTTATGATATTGTTTCTTCCATAATGATTTCCGATAGAAGTCCGGACAGCTGTATGGAACCGAGAAAAACTGAAAAATATTCAGAGTTTGAGGGGGTTCAGGTTTTGAATATGGGTGAAATATTTGTAACCGCGTTTGTTAATCAATATGGAAGGGAAGGAGATGAAGTTAATGTTAAATGGTATCATGTAGAACCGGCATATCCCGATAGTCCTGATTATGAGGAAGAAAATGAATGGGTCTTTTTAAAGTCGGAAAAAAGTAAAGTCGTAGAAAGTTGTGACGGCAATTTGTATATTCATACTAATATTTATCCGGCCGGGGAAGTCGATGTTTTTCCTTTGGGGATTTATAAAGTAAACTTTTATCATAATGGAAAGTTTGTTGGTTCGGGTAAGTTTCGCATTTCACAGTAAATTTCCTTGATTTTTAAGGCGTTATCCTTATAATACCTTTACCATGAAAATTACAGTAGTTAAAAATGACAAAGAGTCCAACGAACGGTTAATTTCCCGTTTTAATAAAAAAGTTCAGGCGAGTCGCAAAATCCTAAGGGTTCGTGCTGAACGATATCACACACCTTCAAAAACAAAGAGGCTGTTAAGGCAGGCTGCCATAATGCGTGAAAAATACAGGGCAAAAAACGCCAGAAGTCGTTTTTATTAGTTTTTCAGTTCGGTTTTATTTTTTTCTTCTATGACGATTGGGGATTTATTAAAAAAAGGAGCGGATATTTTGGGTGGTTATGAAAATTCCTCTTTGAATTGTGAGGTTTTACTGGCTTATGTTCTCGGAGTCGGGAAAGAATATTTATTTGCTCATAGTGAGGAAAAGGTTGACGGAGAATTGGTGAAACTTTTTTACAATTATTTGAGGAGGGTTAAAGAAGGTGAACCTGTGGCTTATATAACAGGAGAAAAAGAATTTTACGGTTTAAAATTTTATGTTGATAAAAGAGTTCTTGTACCAAGGCCCGAAACGGAACAGTTGGTTGATAAGGTTCTTGATTTTTTAAACGACAACGTGAATAAATGTCGAAAATTCAGAATACTGGACGTCGGAACCGGTAGTGGAAATATTGCTGTTAGTGTAGTGAAAAAATTTAATGATAGTGATTGTTATATTAAAGATGTAGATGCGATTGATAAGAATTATCAAGCTTTGGAAGTCGCGGAAATAAACGTTGGACAGCATGGTTTCGATGACAGGATCCATGTTTATCAGAGTGATCTTTTGGAATATCTGGAGAAAAATGAAAAATATGATGTAATTGTTGCCAATTTGCCTTATATTGGTAGAGAAAAAAATAGATATATTTCAGCGGACACGGAAAAACATGAGCCAAATGATGCTTTGTTTGGAGGAAAGAACGGACTGGAGCTGTATAAAAAAATGTTTCAGCAGGTGATAGAAAAGAATGTGAATTATGATGTGATTATTGGAGAATTTGGCTTTGCCCAGTGTAAAGATATGGAATTAATTTTGAATAAATATTTTGCTCATAATTGGTCTATAGAAAAAGATTTAGCTGGGATTGATAGAATATTTACGATAACAAGATAATTATGTTGGAAAGATTGGAAAAGTTGGAAAAAGAATATCTGGATATTCAGGAAAAATTGTCGGATCCGGAAGTGATCGCAGATCAAAGCCGGTACACAAAATTATCCAGGCGTTATAAAGAGCTTGAGAAAGCTGCTGATTTAGCAAAAGAATATAGAAAAGTTCTTTCTGAAAAAAAAGAAGCGGAAGAAATTCTTAAGGAAGGCGGTGATAGGGAAATGGAGGAGCTCGCAGAATCTCAGTTAAAAGATGCCAATGGAAAACTTGATAATCTGGAGGAAGAGGCCAGAATCGAGCTTATTCCAAAGGATCCGAATGATTCAAAGGATTGTATTATTGAAATTCGTGCGGGCGCCGGCGGTGATGAGGCTGGATTGTTTGCCGGTGAGCTCGGAAGAATGTATATGAGATTTGCTGAAAATGAAGGTTTTAAAACTGAGATGATAAGCAAAAGTGAAAGTGCGCCGGGTATAATTAAAGAGATGATTTTTGCGGTGCGGGGAGAAGGCGCGTTTGGTGAGATGAAATATGAAAGCGGTGTGCATCGGGTACAGCGCGTTCCTGTTACGGAAAGTCAGGGGCGAGTGCATACTTCCGCGGCTTCCGTGGCGGTTTTGCCTGAAGCTGAAGATGTCGATGTTGATATAAAAGATTCTGATCTGGAAATTGAAGTTTTCAGGTCAAGCGGCCCGGGAGGTCAGAGTGTAAATACTACTGATTCTGCTGTTCGTGTAACACATAAACCATCAGGACTTGTTGTCAGTTGTCAGGATGAAAAGTCGCAATTAAAAAATAAAAATAAGGCGATGAAAGTTTTAAGGACCCGCCTTTATGCTCTGGAGGAAGAAAAAATGAGGGAGGAACGCGGTGAAGAGCGTGCAAGCCAGATCGGCACCGGCGACCGCAGTGAGAAAATACGAACCTATAATTTTCCACAGGATCGTGTCACCGATCACCGTATTAAAAAAAGCTGGAGCAATCTTCCGGCAATTATGAACGGAGAAATAGAT
>WJKQ01000092.1 GCA_014728975.1 Candidatus Peregrinibacteria bacterium
GGAGAGAGCTTTCACCTACTGTGATTTGACGTCCGATGGAATCTTTTTTTGTCTGAAATTTTCCGGCCACTCCCTTTAGTTTTGTATTGTACGTACTTTCAATTCCGTATTGACCGATATTGTCTCTATTAACGTATCCCAAAACATTTGCCGCCAGTGATTTTTCCGGATAATACCTGAAATATTCTTCTTTTAATCCCATTCCAAGAAATTTTTCATCGTTATCAATCAGTTCTTCGATTTGTTCGGAGATTTCGGGTGAAAGTTTTCTATCGAGAATTATGTATCTATTTTCTCCTTTTAATAATGTTGTAAGTGTTTTTCTGGGAATTTTAACATAGTCCGCGATTTGATCGGCTGTTATTGAAGGGCTTGAGATTTGGGGAGGGTAGGCATAGACATTATTTTCTTTTATTTCGATTCCCGGAACCGAAAGAGATTTTATTTTGGCGAGTGATTCTTCCTCGATGTTCGATGTAAGCAGTATTTCTTTTCTTTGTTTTTCACTTAATTTTTGCGTGAGGTTTTGTTTGAATTTTTTTTCAAGTTCTTTATCCGAAAGAGGCTTTAGCAATTCTTCCAATTCTTCCTCGGCAAGGTCCGCAGGAAGATTTTTTGAGAGTTCTTCGATTCTTTCATTATCAGCCGCTCTTTCGTTTTCAATATCGAATAAAAGGGGAGCGAATTTATCGGCTACATATAGAGGATCTTGTATTAGGGTTGGATCGGCGTAAACAAGATTTAGAGTTGTATTTGTAGCAAGAAGAAATTCTTCGTTGGAGTGATAATCTTTTATTATAATTTCTCCTCTCTGAGCCGGAAGCTCGATATAGCCGTATTGTTCTCTCGTGGCAATATCCTGGAAGTAGTCGTGTGCGAGCACCTGCAGCTGGAATAGCCTGACTATGAGAATCGCAGTTAAAAATGCGCTTCCAACAATCAGAAATGATATTTTGTTTATGACGACTTTTGGGCCGGTTCGCCGCATTTTGGATTAGTTATCATGAGCCGGAGCATTATAACATAAAGTTCCGGATTTTTTCAGCGATGTTTTAACTGCGTCATTGTGATATAATCCAATTGGTATTTAAACTATTTTATGTTTAGAAAAACTACTTTGCAAAATGGTCTCAGGGTTGTTACCCAAAAGCTTGACGGGACAAAATCAGTAACTGTTTTGGTGCTGGTTGGTGCGGGGAGCCGGTATGAAAAAGAGGATAATCGTGGTATTTCACATTTTTTGGAGCATATGTTTTTTAAAGGGGGGGACAGATATAAAAATACAAAGGAGGTTTCTGAGGCTATAGACTCGGTCGGCGGTGAGTTTAATGCTTTTACGGGAAAAGAATATGCCGGTTATTACGTGAAAGTGGCAAGAGAGTCTATCGATGTCGCCTGTGATGTTCTTTCCGACATGATGATTAACGCAAAGTTTCCGCAGAAGGAAATTGAAAATGAGCGCGGCGTGATTTTGGAGGAATATAATTTATATCAGGACACTCCGATGTATCAGATCGGATGGAATTTTGAGAATCTTGTTTTTGGTGATCAGCCTCTTGGTTGGGATCAGATAGGAAAAAAGGAGGTTATCAGGTCGGTGGGTCATGATGATTTTGTGGAATACAAAAAGAAGCTTTATACTTCTGATAACACCGTTATTGCTGTTGTGGGAAATATTGAAAACGATGAAGCTGTTGAAAAAATTCAGAAATATTTTGATCTTGAATCAAAGAAGAAAGCTTATGAATTTGAGCCTTTGAAAAAACTGAACGGAGGGAGAGTTAATATTAAGGAAAAAAAGACGGAGCAGGCTCATATTGCGGTTGGTTTTCCGGGATGTAGTGAACGCAGTAAAGATCATTTTGTGATAAGACTTTTGGCTGTGATTTTGGGCGGAAACATGAGCAGCAGAATGTTTTTGGAAGTGCGTGAAGCTAAAGGTCTGACTTATTATATTCGTACGGGTACGGACAATTATATTGACGGCGGCACTTTTGTTACAAACGCGGGGGTTGACCTTAAACGTGTAGAGGAAGCAATTATTTCGATTGTTGAGGAATATAAAAAGATTGGAAATGAAGATGTTCCGGCCAGTGAATTAACTAAAGCCAAAGAATATTTAAAAGGAAAGATGGTTTTGCGGCTGGAGGATTCCGAGGAATATGCGCATTTATTGGGGAAGTACGAATTGTTGCATGACCAGGCGAAATCTCCGGAAGAAATAATGAAATTGATTGATGCTGTTAAAGTTTCCGATATAAGGCGCGTGGCGGAAGATGTTTTAAAGGAAGAAGATATGAAGCTGGCTTTAATAGGTCCTTATGAAGATAAAGAGAAATTTGAGGATCTGTTGAAATTTTGAAGGGTTTATGGTATAATCAATTAAAAGAAAAATAAAAAATAAAAACAAAAATTCATGTCAAATAAAGTTGAAAGTTTTCAGAATCCCGACAACAGTTTTTATGATGCGAAAGAGGGTAAATTTTATCTATCTGAAGAAGGATTGCCGATGCCTATGCTATCTAAATGGGCTACAAAATTGAAAGTAAAAGGAGCAAAAAAACTTTCAGAGGTAAAGGTGAAACAATTAAGAGAGGCAGCAGATAAAAGGATGAAGTTAAGCGGTAAGACAGGGGAAAAGTTAAGCGGTAAGACGGTTGAAGAATTAAAAGAAAGTATGGGAATCCGAAAGTATAAAAGCTTTGTTGAATGGCTGGCCGGTGAAGATTTTGATTTGGAAATATCAAGCGGTCAGCTCTCGGAAGATTTGGAAATCAATGAACATTTACGAAAAAATTTGAGAGAGAAAGTGGAAGAGGTTATGGGAAAAAAGGAAAAAGATTTTAGTCGGGCCGTTGATGTTTTAAGCAGGTTTTTTAAATTTAATAAAGATAATCTTAAGCAGATTATTCCGCTGATTATTGAAGGATGGATGACAGAGTATGTTCAAGAGAAACTTAGAGATGTTTATAAATATATTTATGATTTTGAGCGGTTTAAAAAGGGGCAGTGTAATGTCAGCCTTAATTTATCTGTAAATGAAGACGGGAGTCTTGATTCTGAGATATATTTAACCGGTTACGAAGAAGAATATAAAAAACATGAGGCTAAAAAATTCAAAA
>WJKQ01000008.1 GCA_014728975.1 Candidatus Peregrinibacteria bacterium
GAATTAATGTTATGTTTTTTAGACGTTTCTTCAGGACTTGCGCTTAAAGCGGTGATTTCCGAATCAGGCGAAGAAGATTTTATAATTTTAATCATTCCCTCAAGAATCATTTCATCCCCCAGATTTCCCGCTCCATAATTTCCTGCTATAACAATTTTCATGAATTCGTGTATGTAAAAGTTTTTATATTGTAGCTCTTTCTATGAATATCACAAGGACCGTATTTTTTTAAAAGAGAAACATGTTCCCGCGTGCAGTATCCAACATTCTTTTCGAAACAATAATCTTTATATTCCTTTGAATAAGTAATCATTATAGTGTCCCTTACAACTTTTGCCAGAATCGACGCAGCCGCTATGCTTCTGATTTTTACGTCGCCTTTGATAATATTTTTGAACGGTATTTGCAATTCCTGTTTATCTATACCGTCAATTAAAGCTATATCGGGTTTGTGTTTAAGGTAATTTATGCATAAATAATTCGCGAACCTTACGGAATTTAATATATTTATTTCATCAATAATTTTGTGTGATACCGCAGTTATCGCAAAATCCACTGAATTTTTAACAATTAAATCAAAAAGTTCTTTTCTTTTATTGGGCGTTAAAAGTTTACTGTCTTTTATACCGGGTATTTTAGCGTTTTTTCTGAGAATTACAGCTGCTGAAACCACCGGTCCCGCTAAGGGCCCCCTCCCAGCTTCATCAATTCCTGCAATAAAATTATATCCAAGTTTTCTTAACGTGGACTCTAATGGCAGGAATGGGGACATGGATAGAAAATTTTATTCTTTCTTTTCTTCCGGTTTTTCTTTAGGTTCTTCCTCTTTAGGCACCTCCTCTTTAGAGGAGGATTCATCTTTTATAGATTCTTCTGGAGCTTTTTCTGATTTTATAATTTCCTCTCCTTCTTTCTCAACTTCTTCTTCGGCTTTTTGTTCAGCAAGTTTTTTAATGGACTTTTCCATTTCTTTTTCGCTGATAAAAGTTTCTTTTAACCTTGCTGATTTTCCAGATCTCTTTCTCATATAATATAACTTTGCCCTTCGAACTTTTGATTTTTTCCTAACTTCAATTTTTTCTATATTTGATGAATAAACAGGAAAGATTTTTTCAACACCGATTCCTCTGACGACTTTTCTTACAGTAAATGTTTTATCAGCTCCATGGCCGCTGTTTATTTTAATTACAAGCCCTTCAAAAACCTGAACCCGCTCTTTTTCGCCTTCTTTTATTTTCTGATGAACACGTACAGTGCTTCCCGGCCTTATTATCGGCCTTTTCTTTTTAACCGCTATTTCCTGTACCTCTTTTAATATACTCATAAATTTGATTTATCGCTTAGGAAATATATAGAACCTTCTACTCTAAATCAAGTAAAATTATCTGGATATTTTATTTATAGGTATTTGATTCTCAGGGTCCAAAATTATATCCATAATAAATTTATCTTTACAGCCCCATCTATATTTATAGTCCTGTTCGTCCATTATTGTAAATTTTACCGACCGTTGTGTTCTCAACTGTCCACTTAAATAATTTGAGAATTTTTCTTTATTTAAAGTTCCGACTATTAGCATATCAACTGTTGTAGTCGGTTTATTTATAAACTGACCGGATAATGCCAAAAGCTTTATGTCTCCCAGTTTTTCCAAATCTTTGGCTATTTTTTGATGGGAAGATACGGCTTTTATAATTATACTTTTTAGTTCGTCAAGAAAAATGAAGTTTTTATTTACGTAATAGTATTTTTTTCGATTTTTTGTTTTTGCGCGTAAAAAACCCAGTTTTTTTAAATTATCCAATTCACGGCGCACCGAATTTATTTGTTCATCAAGCTTTCTTGTAAGTTCTCTGATAAAATATTCCCCATGGGGATTCATCAGAAATACTGTCAGAAGCTTGATACGTGTATTTGACGTAAAAAGCCTTTTTAACATTGATAATATTAAGTCGTGCCCACTAATGTACACAAAATGTATACACTAACAAAAAGAAACGTACATTTTTTTTAATCGGATTGCAACATTTTTTTATTCAATCCTAAAAAACGTCCTCTTCATCTTCGGCAGGACCGGCTAAAACACGAATAATAAACGCATGATAAAAGAGTCCTGTAATTATTCCAATGACTGCAATACCCAGAAAAACAATCGTCGGATTCTGGCGGAGCGGGAAAAAGAAAAAATTCATATTACTGCACTGTGCTCCGATGTTTTCGAATGCCAAAATCAGGATTAATGCTGTAAAGATTATTGAAAGAGTTAGATATAATGCTTTCATGGCTTAAGATTATCTTTGTTTTTTTGATAATAACATATAACGGTATTATCAAGCCAATACTTTTTTAAATAATTTCTGCAGGGCCAGTTTGTTTGCAATCTGAACTTTTAAATTGCCGGATTCAAATTCTTTATCAAGCTTTTTGTCTTCTTCAGGAGGATAATTGGCTTTTATTTTTTCAAATTCCTGTTTGATTTCCTCTTCAGTAGCTTCAATGTTTTCCTCTTTTATCAAATGACGTAGCGCGAGTCTTACCTTAATGCGTTTTTCCGCTTCAGGGCGGTATTTTTCGCGGAGTTCTTCCTCCGTGGTATTTTTATGCTCAAGAAATTTTTCAAACTGCAGTCCTTTTGAGGCGATATCCTCTTTCATTTCCTGTAAAATATACTGTGCTTCTTCTTCGATCAATGCTTCCGGTATTTCCACATTTGTTTTTTTAAGAAGCTCTTCAAGGTATTTATTTTCGCGTTTTTGGACAGCCTCCTGTTTTTTTCTGGCTTTAATGTTATTTTCGACGTCTTTTTTAAATTCGTCTATGCTGAGTTTTTTGCCAGTCATTTTTTGTATGAATTCTTCATTCAATTCCGGGGTTTTTGGCTCTTCAACTTTTTTTATTTCAACTTTAAATTTTACTTCTTTGTTCTGAAAGTCTTTTTTAGCATAATCTTTTGGAAATTTAAGTTCAAATTCTTTCTTTTCGTCTTTTTTAAGACCGATCAATTCATCTTCAAAACCCGGGATAAGTGATCCTTCTCCAATAATCACAGGATGGTTTTTGCTCTTTGTGTTCTCAATGGGTTTTCCATTTTTATCAAATCCTTCAAAATCCACTTCAACCCTATCCCCTTTTTTTGCGGGGCGATCAACTTCTTTATTAGTAGTTGCGTATTTTTTAAGGTCCTCGATTACGGCTTTTATATCTTTGTCGGTTACTTTGGGTTCTTCTTTTGGAATTTTTATTGATTTATAGTCTTTTACCTCTACATTCGGAAGAACAGCCACCGTGGCCGTATATGTTAAAGGTTCGTCTTTTTCTATTTTAATTTTCGGTCTTGAAACCACCTGGATTTTCTCTTTAATTAC
>WJKQ01000093.1 GCA_014728975.1 Candidatus Peregrinibacteria bacterium
ATTCTTGAGCGAGAATTTCGAGAGGTTCGAAGACGAATAAAAGTATTTGATAATTCTTTTGAAAATCCGGAATCGATAAACAATTATGCAAATTCAATTTTCAACTACCTTAACAATAATTACCCGGAAAGCTTACACACTAAATCTTGACAGTACCTTAAAAAAATCATGAACACTCTTAAAATTAAACTTGATATAAAGCAAGAAAATGAGCTTTTACAATGGTTTAATAAGATTAAAGAAGAAATAGTACAACTTAAAGAAAAAATCGAATTTGAAGACCAAAATATTGATAATATGATATTTGATTTATATGGACTGAATGAGGCTGAAAAAAAAGAAATTTTAAATATATCAAATTGATTAAAAATTTATTATTTAAATCAAAAAGGGAATATAGCTTAATCATATTCCCTTTTTGGAATCAAGTAATGTACTCTTTAAAATCCAGTATTCAAAACCTGACTCAAATTCACATCATAAAAGGTTTGGTTTTTGACTCTATCGATTAATTCAACTTTCTCAACACTTTTTTTAATAATCACTATCCGAGGAGCTCCTAAACAATATGCTTCCTTTACTCTTCTACCAATAGACAAATTTCTATCATCAAAAATAATGCTATGATGTTGAAATTTCTCTACATATTCCCTTGCAGTAGCTATTATCTTTTTATCAGGAATGATAATTAAATTAAACGGTGTAATTGTTAAAGGCCAAACAAATTCTTCTTTTTCATGTGTTTGCTCTATAACTAATCCAATTAATTTTGACAAACCAACACCAAAAGATAAAAGATAAAATGGCTTATATTTACCATCCCTTCCAATAAAACCTTTATAGCCATCCATAGAGAGTATTCCATGCCTTATAACATCAGCAAATTCTATCCCTCTTTTAATAATTAAATCATTTCCACATTCACATCTCTCAAATTGTATCGCTCTATATCTTTTATGACATTTAGGACAAATTTTTACTCTTTGTTCCCCAATATGATCGAATTCAACAACAAATTCTTCTGAAAATTCGGTTCCTCCATGATAATAAAACAAATTAAGTTTAACTTTTACTCCGATAATTGACGATGCTAATGCAATCGCTTGTTTTATTTGTTCGAATTTTTCTTCATAAGTTTTTTCATCTTCACAAACCATATATCCATCTATAATTCTAAATTCTCGTGTTCTAAGTAAACCATTCTTAGGTCTTATTTCTTCTCTAAAACAGTCTCTATTTCCCAAAATACCATATGGTAAAGACTTATACGTTAAATTTAATCCTTGAAGGATATGATGAGCATACTCTTCATTAGAGGGAGCAAGAATTAACCCATCAGAAACATACCTTATTCTATTTCCAAATTTTTTAAGTATCTCTTCATCCCAAGTTCGAATAGACTGAACCATCGGAAAAGAATACTCCAAAAATCCTATTCTTGATAATTCTTTGGTAAAAATAGATTGAATTTTGTTTAGAACAATAGATCCTAAATAGCAATGAGTATAAATACCATTTTCTACTTGTTGAATAAAATTACCTGACACTAACACTCTTAAATGCCAAGGATTTTTTCTATTCCCAAAATAATCCAAATCAGATTTTACAACATTTTTTAAAGAACTAATTATCATGATTCCATCTCCTTATAAATAAAAAGGGGAAATAGGAATTTTTCAGATCCCTAAATCCCCTTAGCTCGGGTTAACAATGGGTCACGATCATCAATTGGACTGACATGATGTCCGTGCACACTTGGCCTTGAAGACGATCTTCTTCATCTGTTCATCACCTCCTTTCCGTGGGATAACCCTTTATTCTTCGGAGATATATTTTGCAGGTTCTTTTATAAACTGTTCAAGAACAGTTCTATAAAACCCACATTTATTTCCGTCGATCCCTCCTTTTTTATGGAAATTTACCATGCAGGGACCACCACAAATTTTTTCTGCGATGCATCCGCTGCAATTGCTCATTCTGGTATAATTGCGAGTAAGATCAAAATCTTTTATAAATAGACTTTGAAACATACTTTTATCCCAATATTGGGCACAAAAACTGACTCTACCATCAGGAGCAATTGAAGCCATGACATCATCACCTGCAATTGAACATGGAAAATTTCTTGTTGTCCCTGTACTCAATGCATATAATATTGGTGAAACTGCACTTTCAATCGAAATTCCAGTATCTCTAAAATTTGCATAACATTCAAGGAGTTTTCTTGCTAGTTCTCTTCCATTCACAGCCCATGTAAGATCATCTCCTTGAAACGGTGTGTTAAATGTTATTGTTTCAAAAGAAAAATCTCTTCTTAAAGAATCAACAAATTCAGGAACTCCAGACAATATTTGTGAATACGGTGTTATCAAGAACCACCTCTCCACATTATATCTTTCAAGAATTCTAAACGAAGTTATGACTTTTCTGTATGTCCCTTGCCCTCGAATTTGATCATTTTCATTTTCAGGACCATCAAGAGAAAGACCGATTTTAATTCTATGACTAGCCAAATATTCAGCTATTTCTTTCGTTATCAATGTCCCATTACTTGTTATAGTAAAAATTGGTTCTTTGATCAATCCATCATCAAAAACTTTTTCTATCATGCTTACAGCCATTTTTATCAAATCAAACATCAATAAAGGTTCTCCGCCAAAAAAATGGTACTTTATTGATTTATCCTTACCATAAACAAAAGTTTTTTCTATAATCTGTCTAAGTAAAGTCTCTGACATTTTTATTGGTTGAAAAGCTCGATTCAAAACAAAACAATTTTTACATTTCAGATTACATACTTCTCCAAGAACAATCCGAAATGCAACAAAAGAAGGATCAAAAACCATCTCATGATTTGAATCTCTTCGTCTATAGTCTTTCAACAATCCTCCTTCTCCAAGCTCTTTTGCAATAGCAATATCATCACCGATAATTTTCTGCTTTGCCAAACACATTCTCAAAACTCTCAGATAATTATCTTCGAGAGAAAAAATATCAAGAGTTTGAGTATTAAAAACATTTCCATTTGCCAAATACAAATAATCATTAAGCTTTTCCATTTGTCATTCCTCCCCAAAAAGAATAAATTGCAAAAAGAGACATACAATGTTTTCC
>WJKQ01000094.1 GCA_014728975.1 Candidatus Peregrinibacteria bacterium
ACGCCCCTATCAGGAAAGAGCCATAGCACGCTTTGAATATTACATGAACGGTTATCCTAAAAGGAAAGCACCTTCTCACCTGCTTTTTCACATGGCAACTGGCAGTGGAAAAACTGTGCTCATGGCAACCAATATTTTATATCTTTACCAGATGGGCTACCGTAATTTTATCTTTTTTGTCAATTCCACAAACATCATTGAAAAAACTAAAGCCAATTTTTTAACCGTTGATGCCAGTAAATATCTGTTCAATCAAAAAATAATTTTTAATCACACTGAAATTCAAGTAAAAGAAGTAGATAACTTTGAAGCTGTCAATAACGATGATATTAATATTCTATTTACAACAATACAGGGTTTGCATTCCCGCCTGAACAATCCCAGTGAAAACGCCATTACTTTTGAAGAACTTGCCAGCAAAAAACTGGCGCTGCTATCGGACGAAGCACACCATATTAACACTTTAACCAAACAGTCCGTTGGTAAAACCGAACAAGAGCTTGAATCCAGTTGGGAATTTACGGTAAACAAAATATTCCAATCCAATCCTGAAAACATCATGCTGGAATATACAGCCACGGTTGAGCTCTCACATCCAGCAGTCAAAGAAAAATATAATGATAAAATCATTGTGCAATATACACTAAAAGAATTCAGAGAAGACCTGTATTCAAAAGAAATCAAAGTCTTGCAGTCTGATATTGAATCGAAGGAACGAATTTTACACGCCATTATTTTAAGTCAGTATCGGCGTAAGGTTGCTGAGAAAAATGGCTTGTTTTTAAAACCTGTAATTTTAGTAAAATCCAGAACCATTGCGGAATCTGAACAGGCAGAACAGGATTTTTACCAATTCATCAAGGACCTGAAGACGTTCGATATTTCAGATTTAAAGAAATCAAGAAGCAATATACTCAAAAGGGCTTTCAAGTTTCTGCACGAAAACGGCGTAACAGACCAAAACCTGCTGATTGAATTAAAAGAGGATTTTCGGGAAGAAAAATGTTTAGGGATTAACTCACAAAACGATTCAGAAGAAAAACAATTGATTGTTAATTCGCTTGAAGATGAGGATAACGGTATTCGAGTCATTTTTTCTGTGGACAAATTAAAGGAAGGTTGGGACGTATTAAATCTTTTCGATATTGTTAGACTTGATGAAAGCAAAGGCACAAAATCAACGACCATATCCGAAGCCCAGCTCATTGGCAGAGGAGCACGATATTTCCCATTCCAATTAGAAAATACACAGGAACGTTTTAAACGGAAATTTGACGAGGACACAACCAACGAATTACGCTGTTTGGAAGAACTTTACTATTACAGTATTAATCATTCGGAATATATAAAAAACCTTAAAGATGAACTGGTCAAAAGTGGGATTATTGAAAAAGAATCCCAACAAAAAGAATTATTTGTCAAAGTAAAACCAGAGATCAAAAAAACAAAGTTTTGGAATGAAGGATATGTTTTTAAAAACGAACGGATCAAATATGACCGTAAAAAAATAAGATCCTTCTCGGATTTATCATTGGATAAAAAAATCTATCCTTATGATTTTGGAACGGGATCGGTCGAAGAAACAGCTATTTTTATAGAGGACAAGTTAAGTGAAGAAGAAAAGAAAACACAGCTAAAAACATTGAATTATTTTGGCGAAACTATTTGTCGCAAGGCATTGGATAAAATACCATTCTACCGTTTTGATTCTCTCAAGCTCTATTTCCCAAATCTGACATCAGTTCATGAATTTATAATATCAAAAAATTATACGAGCGATATTAAAGTTTTTTTAAAAGGTTCAGCAGATCGAATAACAAGATTACTACCTAAAGAAAAACTGAAGGTTGCCTTAAAAGCTTACACAGCCATTGCAAATGACATTGTGAAAAATAGCCATGTCTATGAAGGAACGAAAGCTTTTGAAGGCTATCCAGTTTATAAAATGGTTGAAGATCGGACACAGCATATTGTTGTAAAAGACGGCGGTGATCAACAATACGGTGTTTCTATGAATACGAATCCAAATGATGAGCTTCGTATTAATTTGTCAAAAAAGGATTGGTATATTCATGAGGATAATTTCGGCACAAGTGAAGAGAAATTTCTTATACGATTTATAAATGATCATATAGAGCAACTAAATTCTAAATATGATGATATTTATTTGTTGCGGAACGAAGGTTATTTCAAAGTTTTTCGCTTTACAGATGGTGCAGCTATTGAACCTGATTTTGTGTTATTTTTATCGGAAAAGGAAACAGACAATAAAGTTTCTTATCAGATATTTATTGAGCCGAAAGGTGAACACTTGATAAAAGAGGATAAATGGAAAGAAGATTTTTTGAACGAATTACGAAAAAGCTATTTTATTAATCCATCGACAATTTATGAATCAGATAAATTTAGACTGGTTGGCTTGCCGTTTTTTAATAATAAGGATTAGTATTATCTAAAATTCAAAGAATCGTTTGAAAAAATATAGAATCGGAATTAAAATATAGCGGTGCTGCGCCGACTACGCTAATCAATGGTGATAAATTAATCGATTTGCTGGTAGAAAATGAAATAGCGGTCAAGCGGAAAGACCTGGAATATTTTACCGTGGAACCGGATTATTTTGTTGAAGATGATGAGGAGGTGGAGTAATGAGGGGTTGATA
>WJKQ01000095.1 GCA_014728975.1 Candidatus Peregrinibacteria bacterium
GAAAAGAACTGGTTAAAAAAATCAAACACGGAAGAAAAAAATTTTTCTAATTAAATTGAAATTAGAATGGTTTTTTGGTATAATTATCAGAGCTAAAAATAAAATAAAAGAAAAACAAAATGTCACAAGCTTCCAAACTTGCACTGGTAAAAGAGATGCTGGAATCAGCTGAATCCAATTTAAGATCGGCAAAACAAATGATAAACGAATTAACAGGTTCTTCCTCCAAAACAGTTTACAAAAAGATCGCAGAAGAACTTGAAACTCCCGGAAAAGAAGGAGAAGAAGCCGTTGTGGAGGGAGTTTTTAATGGACAAACAATGATTGACAAAGATGAAAAAGAATATCCGGTCCCCGCAAATTACGCCAGTAAATCGAAACTTATACCCGGAGATATTTTAAAATTAACTATACAACCCGACGGAAGCTTTGTTTATAAACAGATTGGTCCGGTTGAAAGAAAAAGAATTGTAGGAACACTTACCTACGAAGATGGACAATATAAAGTAATCGCGAATGGAAAAGCTTATAAAGTACTACTCGCTTCCGTCACTTATTTTAAAGCAGAGGTAGGCGATAAAGTCACCCTAATTATACCCGAACTTGAGGAAAGTGAATGGGGAGCTATCGAAAATGTTCTCCCTGCGGATGAGGAAGAATTCGAATAAAAATAAAATAAAAAATATGGCAGATACAAACGATCCAAACCAAAATCAAACTTATAACGTCGACACAAACCCTCCGGAACCTTCCCCGCAAAAACCACAATCCCAGAATCCTTTGGATACAGGAGGTGGAACTCCAACTCCTCCTCCACAGCAGACTGCACAACCGACTTCTCAGCCGCAAGAACAACCACCTGCTCAAACACCTTCACAAGCTCCACAACAACCGCAACAACCCGCAAAAACATCACCAACCTTACCCCCCGAATCAAAACTTCCACCAAGACAAAAGACGGAAGAAGAACTTAACAAAGAAATGGAACAAAAAATCGAAAAGACAAGAGAGGAAGAAGCTGAAAAAAAATCAAAACCAGGAAAAACCAAAAAAATAATAATTCTTGCGATAGTAATAATCGGACTTGGAGCCGTCGCTTATGGCGCTTATTATTTTCTAAAAGGACCTACAGAAGCTCCAGCCGAAGAAGCCCCGGAAATTCCAGCACCGACAAATAAACTCGGACCTTCGGAAGAAGCCGCCGAAGAAGGCGAAGTACCTGTCGAAGAAGCGGAAGAAGAACCATCGGAAGAGATGGAGGAGCTTGAAGAAATTGTAGAAGAGCTCGAAGAAACCTATTCCCCTGAAGAAGAAGAGGGATTGTTTGATGAAGCAGTTTTGGAAGAAGTCCCTGAAGAAGAGACAGGCCCCCCTTCACTCGAGGGTACTGAACCGAAAGAACAACCGGAAGAGGAACAAGAGCCTCAAAAAGTTCCCCGCTAAATTCATTTTTAATCCAGACCAAGCCCTGAAGCACCTTGTTCAAAGTGCTAAAAAATGATATAATAATAGGAAAAAATAAACATAAAAATGTACAAACTATCAAAGATATTCAGGACCGCGATACAATACAAAGCTTCGGATGTTTATATAGCCACCGGCAGTAAACCCATTTTGCGTATACACGGAGATCTGATAAAAATCGATGATCACCCACGACTTACAAAAAAAATGGCCGAGGAATATCTCCTGGAAATGCTCAATCCTGAACAAAAAAAGCGATTCGAGCAAAGTCTCGATTTTGATTTTTCAATCGATATAGAAGATATTTCAAGATTCAGAGTAAACATGTTCGTACAAAGGAAAGGAATTTCGGCAGTCTTCAGACTCATTCCGGAAAATGTGCTTTCAATGGACGAACTCAATCTTCCCTCACAACTCAAAAAAGCAACTACATTCAAAAGCGGACTTGTAATCGTAACAGGACCAACCGGTTCAGGAAAAACAACAACACTGGCTTCAATGATCAATGAAATAAACAAAAATAAAAAAAAGCACATTATAACCATCGAAGACCCTATCGAATACGTCCACAAAAACAACCAATCTCTGATTCAGCAAAGAGAGGTCGGAAACCACACACACAGCTTCCAAAAAGCACTAAGAAGCGCACTGCGTGAAGCGCCCGACGTAATTTTACTTGGAGAAATGCGTGATCTTGAAACAATGCAAATGGCAATCACAGCTGCCGAAACCGGACATCTGGTATTCGCAACACTCCACACACGAGGATGCGCAAATTCCGTCAACCGTATTATCGATTCTTTCCCTCCGGAACAACAACATCAGATAAGAACACAGCTTTCAGAAAGCCTCCAGGCCGTATTCTGGCAGACATTAATGAAAACAAAAGACGAAAAAGGACGTGTCGCAGGCTTCGAAATAATGTTCGTAAACAACGCCGTTGCAAACATGATCCGAAAAGGAACAACCCACCAGATAAACTCAGTCATCGAAACCTCAACAAAAGAAGGCATGCAGACCATGAAAAAATCCGTCACCGACCTCTTCCAGGCCGGCCTGATTACCGAAGAAAAAGCTCTACATAACATTCCTAAAGAATTTGAAGCATAAAATTATGAAAAAAATATTATTAACAATCTTGGTAGCATTCCTGATAAGCACACCATTATTAAGCGCACAAATTGTATATGCTGCTGATGATGTACCTTTCGGACAAAATGGAGTAGCTGCTCCAGAAGAATTAGAAATAGAAGTAATTCCTGAAGGAATGGTTTTTGAAAAAGATGGGAACTACTACATAAATGCAGGTGATGAAGGAGTTTACAGTATAAGCGAATCTGGAGTATTCAAAACAGATTTAACAATGGAAGCTGCATACGCAGATGCAGAAAGTGGTGAAGGCGGCCCGGTAAAAGCTGTCGGTATATATACAGAGGAAGGAGGATGGGAACCAAATGTAGAAGAAACAACAATGCCAGGCTTTGGACTTGCAGAAGGAGAAAAAGCTGCAGCACAAGCACCACCTTCGTCTGAAGAATTCTATGAAGGACTAACAGAAGAAGAACCATCAGCCCCTTCCCAGCCAAAATCCCTCAAAGAAACCAAATTCAATGTTAGAGAAATCTTAAGTCTTGACGAGGAAGTACAACCGCAAAAATATTTTGAAGAAGATGGAGAAACACCTATCGTGGCTTTCATATTAAGCATAATTAATTTCGCACTCAGAATCATAGGTTCAATCGCAATTATAATACTTATTATAGGCGGATTTATGTTTATGTTTGCCCAGGGAAACCAGCAAAAACTCGACGAGGCAAAAGACGTTGTAAAGTACGCAATTATTGGCCTGCTTGTAACATTTCTTTCATACATAATCGTTATAACCGTTCAATCGTTATTCATATCGGAAGGCGAAACTGAAACCCCTACAACTGAAGAATCACAATGAAAAAATTTATCGCAAAACTGGCAATCTTCTCAATATTAAACGTAATAATCGTAGTAATTCTAAATATTCCTTCAACATTTGCCCAAAATAGTGAAGCACGTGATGAAGCAAGGTCTATAGCTGGAGCCTTAACAGATGCAAAAAACGAACCATGCGTTAAAAACAAAACAGACGATGATCCGGATTACAACTATATTATAACGATAATCGAAGAACCTCTCACACTTGAAAAGGAAGGACAAACACCGGACGATGATTACGCAACAAGGATC
>WJKQ01000096.1 GCA_014728975.1 Candidatus Peregrinibacteria bacterium
CCGGCAAAACAAAAAACGCCCCGGCCAGATACACGAATACCAGCTTCATAATCTCAATATTTTTCTTACGTAACGCCGGCCGGATATAACCTAAGCATAAAATGCCCATATTTGCCCTCCATCGAAAAAAGCAAAAAATCGTAGCACGCCCATCTTGGCAGTGCCTTCACCACTAATCGCAGCCCCCCGGCCTGCCTCCGATGATGCAGACCCATCCTGTCAACTGCTCATAACTTAACAATACCACTTATCCCCCCAACGGTCAAGCTTTTTCCTGTCTCAGCAGTTCTCACAGTTCTCACTGCCTACAACCCACCCCATATCTATAATGTTTATGTCCTGAACAAGTTTTCTTCAGCCCCTTCGCAGGAAAACCACGGCTCGAAAAAAACGCTTCCTCACACAGAAACAAGCACCCTAACCAAAATTCCCCTCTGTCCGGCTCAAGATGAACCAGTACATCCACACAGAGGAAAACCGAGATAATCCGCAGGGCTGTCATTAGTCTATTTTGTTTATGTGCACTAATTTATTCGATACGAGTTGTAAAACACTTCTGACCGTCGATTATTCTATATCAATCTCGTAACGCTTGGGAGCTTCTGAAAGATTCATAACAAAGAGGATTGTTTTTGGAATTTGGTCACGAGGCTCAAAAACTCCGTTCCTGAAAAATTTTGATTGGACGTATTGACCTTCGTGAATTGGCAAAGCTCTCAGTGTATGGTCTTTATAAAAAACTCTATTTGCTGACCATCCTTCCCATCGAATTTCGAGAGGTGCGTCGCCGATATAATCACCGTCAAGCTCAATACGAGCCCCGGGCGGATCGGAAATCACTTTTGTGGTATAAATTCTTCTATAATTTTCTGGTGTATATCTACCATGATTCGTATTGTTCGCTTCACACCCTCCAACAATTGTAATCAGAAATGAGACCAATAGTATTAAGAATGCAATCTCTCTCATTCTACTTTTCCTGCTAAAAAATCTTAGTCTTTTTTTATTACTGTTACTCTTTCGCATTAGAGTAGAAAAATTTCGGCGGCTTATGAATTTGCTTAGGTAGGCTACTGAGGACTTCAAGCAAGCCATTGTATTTGCGGTGTAACTTCTTTTCATTAAAAAGGTCTTTGGCATAACCGACAATATATCCTGCACCATCACTTTTTAAGTCATTTGTAATCCTCTGCCAGTGGTGGATTCTTTCAAACGCACTATAGATTTCATTTAGTTCTGTAAGTGTGCGAGGTTCGGGACACATAATACAAAAATCGGAAAATAAAGAATCTCGTACGAAAAAAGACAATATACCTGCTGACACGCCTCCTTTTTCAGACAGATTGACGATTGTATTACAACGTTTAAGATTTTGATGTATCTCAAATAGTAAAGAAGAAAATATTCTACAGTACAATTCTTCTCCTTCTTTTTTGTTCAGCGTCCCTTTGCGATACTTATGTGTAAGGTCAAGCCCTGTAAGAATGAAACTTGCAATAGATACAACGTCCATAAAGTTCTGTCTCTTTATATCATACTTTTCCTTTTAAGAGGCGAGCCCCAAAATGTGATGTCAATCTTCGTCAAGCCACGTTTGTTCCTCAAAACCGACAAATCTTAACATTCAATAACTTGCAGACGCTGCATTCCTAAATAATCGTTGCACATATTCTATTATAAAGTTGTTTACGCAAATCTTCCGAAGAATCGTAAACAATATGATTATACTGCCTTGTGTCAAAATGCAAATCTTTAACATCGTCTTTCTTTACGGTGAAAATAGTGGGTTTCCCTAATCCTTTAGCAAAACCAGCCTCAAAATATACGCCCCCTCTTTGCCCACAAAAATCTGATACGAGAAATTTGCAGCGCTTAATTTCCGCAGTGATTTGATCACATATTTTGTCGTTGAACTCTTTCAGGTCAATTCTTATCGGCCAATAACCAGCATCTTCAATTGCTTTCTTGATACCATTCTCGTAATAATCATTCATACAATCGTCAAACCACATAGCAACAAATGCACGCTTGCTCTCAATTGCAGAATTCTTCAGGTTGTCTATAATCTCCCAACTTCTCCAAGTAAGGGTTTTACGGAACGCTTCCATAGTACTATTACGGTCTCTAATCAATCCCTGCTCAGATAGCTCATCGAGAACAGTCATACATTCGTTGCTGTTTTTCGTAAATAAATACAAGTTGTCCCGGTTTCTGGAAAAGTTGAAAGAAATTTCACTAAACGGCCGTAGTGCTAATCGGCTTAAATTCAGCAATATTCTATTCAGGGTCTCCCCTGCTGTTTGTGGGAATTGTTCCAATAATTCACCTACTGAAATTCGAGGGAAGCCGCAAACCAAATCTCCTTCCTTCGTTTCATCATCTAATGCTATTCCCCTGAATCCTTTTAGTCTTCTCTCGTTTAACACACAA
Organism: Candidatus Peregrinibacteria bacterium; assembly: GCA_014728975.1. Classification (GTDB taxonomy): domain Bacteria; phylum Patescibacteriota; class Gracilibacteria; order UBA1369; family LOWO2-01-FULL-3; genus WJKQ01. The sequence continues at coordinate 2,431 of WJKQ01000096.1, forward strand.
GCCATTTTGAACTTATTTTCATCTTTTCTTAAAATATCAAAACCCTGATTATCTAGGATATATGTCCCGCAGTACGCACATTTATAAAGATTGGAGCAACTTCTCTCGGGTAAGCAAGTTACTTTTGAAAAATATCCACAAAAATAGCATTCTTTACCTTTGCCCATTCAAATTCTCCTTTAGCGTAGCATTTCGGAACTTCTTTCGCCTGACCCGATTATACACGGCGTGATAAAAGCAAGTAAGGAAAATCATATACCCTGAATATAGAATTTGTCTATTCTGTTGTTATATAAATTTCTGAAAAGACGTATTCCATAAGACCGACTCTTTATTGATGATTTTTTTGCTCTTGTGCTGCTTTTTTCGCCTTTTCTTTTTCTATTTTTTGCTCGACCGTCAATTCAGGTTCTGTAGGCAAATTAATCATGTCGCAATTCTTCTCTGTGGCGTAAATCAAAAGTCGGTTATATCTTCGGGCATAAGCATCATATTCAATCTTTTCAGCTTCTTTCAAATCCATGAAGAAGAAGGGGAATATAAAGAAAACACCGGCGGTTGCCCACGCCGCGTTCGTGACAAATTTGTTTGTTTTTGGTCTTAATACGTCCATTTCTTGCTGAATCTGCGACATCTCCATAAGAAGTGACTTGCAATCCCTGTTTTCATCACCTGGAATATACATAGCGACAGGATTAGCTTCACGTCCGGCACACCCGGCAAAAAATATGGTTACGACAAGTGATAAACAAATAGCTTTTCTCATTTTACTCTCCAGATTTAGACTGCTTATTCCGGTTCAAAGCGAAACACAATTTAGCAATTCTACGACATCTATTTTTATACAAAAATCGCACTCATTCATTAAGGCGAATCTCAACCGCGAATTATTGATTGCTTTTTTTGATTTTTTGAAAAAAAAATAAAAAAGCACCAAAAAACGTAAAAAACTGCAACATTTTCGCCGAAAATGAGCATACTCAAATGTCATACCTTCAGTCTACCCTCAGTTTAGCCCCGACCCTTCCCCATCTGCCTCAAAGCGCCGGACAGTGTGCGTCCTTCCCTGTTGGGCGGTAATACTCGCGAAAATCGCTCGATTTTCGAATCATTTTGATAGCAATTTTGAACAAAACTCGAAAATTTGAAAACATTTTTTACCCCTTTATATACAAGCACTTAGCAAAATCACCCCTCCGGAAAATCACCCGATTTTCGTATCAAATGTGCAAGTTCCTCCTATTATAGAGGCGCTCTTTTTTGCCTCTATGAAAAATGAATATGAAAGTCAATCTGCTATGACCGAAAATCCCAATAACCCGTTTGCCGCGAGGACCAGCCCTATGACCCTTCTTGGCAATCATAAGTGCTTTTATAGCAAGGACTTATGCGCATCTAAGGCGCGGTTGAGTACCTCTAACCAGCGCTCTGCAACTGTAGAGAACATTCGACAAATCACGCCCTACCGTGCAGAACAAACCCAATTTACGCACACGCCCAATTTGTTCAACTCCTTTATCCAGAAAGAGTTACCAAATTTCTCCTGCTTGGCGGAGCGAAAAAACAAACCCAATTCAAACCCAATCAAACCCAATCCCAAAAACGCAAAAAAATCCCATAACTCCCTGTCTGACAGGCACATACAACAACAAAACCGCCCCCGGCCGGCCAAAAAACAAACCCAATTCAAACCCAACGCCGAAAATTCACATAACCACTTATAAAACAAAGGATTATGCGAACAAAACCGCCCTCAGGCGGACACAAACAAACCCAAGCAAACCCAATTCCACAGCTCGGCCTTCA
>WJKQ01000097.1 GCA_014728975.1 Candidatus Peregrinibacteria bacterium
AATGAGAGCAATAGTCGCGACTCCAACCTGTGATTCAGGATTTTCATGAACTCCCGGATGGATGCTCAGAACAAAAATCGTAATTCCTGCGATAAAACTGACTCCACTGCTGAGTCCTCCAATTCCGTCAATAAGATTCATTGTATTTAATATAACCATCACCCATATAATTGTAAAAATCGCACCCCATATCGGTATTCCTTTCCAAATGATAGTTGTAAAGTCAATTGTTCCAATCATAGGAATATTTATTGAAAGAATTCCGATTCCGAAAAAAACAAGAAACAAACACGCCAAAAACTGCACAAATAAACGTATAAAAGGGCTAATCCCATAAAGATCGTCCAAGAAACCGATCAAAACTATTAAAACACCGCCGGTAAGAAGCCCGATAAGCTCTTTATCTATCGGAACAAAAGCCAAAGCAGAAATAACAAAAGCCGTAAAGATTACAAGCCCTCCATAATAAGGTATTGGTTTTCTTTTAAGTCCATATTTGGCGGGACGATCTACCAGACCCACCTTTGGAAAAATTTCAAGCGCAATCAAAATCAAAATAAGCGACAATATAAAAATAAATGTAGCCGGTTGTAAATATTGACTTATCAAATTTAATAAATTCATAGCATAGTGATCTTAACAAAAAATTACCTTCTAATCATCTTTCTGTATTTCACGCCACTATCTGAATTCTCTAAAACACCAACAAGTTTTCCTTTATAAAAAGCCATAACAAAATCTTCTTGTTCAATTTTTTTATTCTTAAGAATATTTCCATTCGACAACCCGTAAAATTCCTCATTGTTAAGTTTCCAAACAACAAAATTCTTCGCCGCCTCTTCCAAAGAAATTAAATATTGATCAATTTTTTTATCCAAATTTTTTAATTTCACAGTATCAGCTACCGAGAAATTCCCTACTTTAATTCTCCTCAAATTTTCAACATAAGCTCCACAATTTAATCTCTGTCCCAAATCATGGACTAATGACCGTACATAAGTCCCCGAACCACACTTAATTCTAAAAGAAACTTTTGGCCATTTGAAATCGATTATGTCAAAAATTTCCAATTTCACTTTTCGAGCTTTAAGCTCTACTTTTTCACCTTTTCTGGCTGATTCGTAAGCACGCCTTCCTTTAATTTTCAAAGCGGAAAACTTTGGCGGCATCTGATAAAATTCTCCAATAAAATACTTCTTAATAGCGTCCTCCAAATCATTTTTTTCAAAAACCGCATCAGCGTTAACCTTTTCAATTTTTCCCTCAGCATCATAAGTATCAGAAACAAATCCAAAAACGGCAGAAACTTCATATTCCTTATCACTGCCGATAAAAAACTCCAATAATTTGGTACCCTCTCCAACTGCGACCAACAAAAGTCCTGTTGCAAGCGGATCAAGAGTTCCCGCATGCCCGACTTTTTTTTCTCCTGCTATTCTCCTGACCTCCCTGACCACGTCAAAAGAAGTCATTCCCTTATCCTTATCAATAAGCAAAAAACCATTCATAAAGTCAAAATTACGACTTCATACAAACATTAGGCCGCTTTTCCCATTCATCAGGATAAATTTCGACCTCCACCTCCCGATCCAGTAGCTCTTCTATTACTTTTTTATCATTCCACGGAATTTTTCTGCCGCCAATCATCATAACTTCCTCCGCTCCTTTTCCGGCAACTACAACACAATCGTTCTCCTCTGCTCTTGTCAAAACCAGTCTTATTGCCTCCCTCCGGTCGGGTATTTTCCAGAAATTATAGCCTTCTTTCCTCGGAACACCCTCGGCAATCTGCTCAATAATCTCCCATTCACCTTCTTCATAAGGATCATCGTTGGTTAAAACAATATAATCCGCAATCTCATTGGCAACTTCTCCCATTTTAGGCCGCTTTGACTTGTCCCGGCCTCCTCCCGTTGCACCAAAAACAGCAAAAAGAGTCCCGGAAGTCAGCTTCCTGTACATCGAAAGCACACTTTCAAGAGAATCCGCGGCATGAGCGTAATCCACAATTATACTATATTTTTGGCCTCTATCCACATGCTCATAACGACCAGCTATTGTCGCGCTTTTCTCAAGGCCCTTTTTGATAATTTCCAGAGGAACCTGTAAAGCAACCCCCGCAGCAGCCGCAGCCAGAGAATTATAAACGTTAAACTCTCCCGGAAGTTTTAATTCAATTGGAATTGCATTGTTTGGAATATGCAAAATGAAATGTGATCCTTCGGGACTTTTTTCAAGTTTTTCGGCATACACGGTTGCGGACTTGAGTCCGTAACTTATTTTCCTGTCAGCAACAAATTGATTAAAAAAACTGTAATACCTATCATCGGCATTAATAATTGTAACTTTTGGAATCCCAAATTTTCTTTTTCCTTTCGAAACCTTCTCAAAAAGCTTTCCTTTTGCGTTAAGATATGAATTAAAACTGCCATGATATTCGATATGATCCCTGGTAACATTTGTAATAACAGCAACATCAAAATTTACCCCAAGAACTCTTGATTGCGTAATAGCGTGTGAACTTACCTCCAAAACTGCATATTTACAATTCTTTTTAACCATTCTGCGAAGTAGCTTCTGCAGTTGAAAAGGACTCATGGTAGTTTGCTTTGAAACATTAGCCCACCTATTATTTTTTATTTGATAATTTACGGTGGAAGCCATCCCAGCCTCGTATCCGGCTGTATTTAAAATATTCGTGATCAAATTTACAGTCGTGGTTTTCCCGTTGGTTCCGGTAACTCCCACTACAATCATCTTATCCGCGGGAAAAAAATACATAAGAGCCGCAACAACACCTTTTAATTTGTGATAAAGAAGCCTCAAAGGATGAGTATCCGGAATAATTTTACGCAAAAAATTCAGCATGTGTTTTTTCTATTACTAATCAAGATTATACATATTTTTAATAAATTCCACATCTTTAGAAATATTTTTTTTTAATGTTTTCAAATCATCAAATTTTTTTGTATCGCGGATCTTTTTTAACAGTTCAACTTTAATATGAGTTCCGGGTTTTATCTCTTCATTAAAATCTATCAAATAAGATTCACACACAGCTTCACCGTCATCAAATGTCAGGCCCCTGCCTATATGAACAGCCGATACATATCCCTTTCCGTTAAAATACACTTTTCCTGCAAAAATACCGCTAAGCTCTTCCTCATACAAAATATTTACTGTCGGAAATCCGATTTTTCTACCCAGACCTTTACCTTTTACGACTTTTCCGGAAATTACTTTAATCATGGCTTTATATTACAAATACTTTGCGAAAAATGAAACTAACACGTAAAATTTTGGAGATGAAATATACAAAAATATTATTATTTACAACAGTATTTTTCCTTCAGGCGTATCTTTTAAGATTTTCAATCGGTCCTTATCCCTCAAACCTGCAGGAAATACTTATAGGAATTACATTTTTGGTCTTTTTGATCGAATCTTTGAAAGAAAAAAATCTGATACAAAAAATTAAAAAAACAAGAAATCATTGGATAATTCTGTCTTTTATCGGACTAACGATACTTTCCATAATTCTGGTACCGATCAAAGAAAACCTGGATTTAATAAGACATCTTAAATTTTTATTTTTTGCAGTCGTACTTGGATTTATATTTTTGGAAACATTTAAAAGCAGCAAAGAAAGAAAAAAAGCAATTAAAATCGCGGGCCTCGGCGCCATAACATTTGGAATATTCTCTGCAGTCTACAACCTTTTAGGATATAACGTCGCGCACGATCTTCGCCTCCTCGGCCCGCTGGATGCCGCAGTTTATCTGGCATATTACCTCACACCATTCTTTCTCTTTTTTACAATACAATTTTTCGAAAATCCAAAAAACAAGGAAAACTTCGTTTGTTCAATAATACTTTTAATGCTGATTTTTCTAACCCGCTCCATGGGAGCAATTGGCGGAGCATTTTTGGTAATTTTCCTCTATTTAACAATAAGAAACTGGAAAAAAATCCTGAGAAACAAAAAAGCTAAAGTCATACTCACAATAACAGCAATTCTATTAATCGGAGCAGTTTTTTACTCAAAAATACTTCCGACAATAACAACACCTTACTCAAGCCTTGATGAGAGAGGAGAAATATGGCAAACCTCGGCATATCTCCTGGAAAAACCGAAAAATCTCTTTTTTGGAGTCGGATACGGACAATTTGAATATCACTACATTCAAAACGTAGATAATATTCTGGGTAGAGAACCCCTGGACTATAACGTAATACAGCCGCACAATATATTTCTGCTCTTTATTTTTCATTACGGGATTCTCGGACTGGCTTTTATCACCTTCTGCATTTATAAAACAATCCGAAAAATCACAAAATTGAAACACAAAAAGCTAAAAATTGAACAAATTTCATTATTTATACTTCTCTATTTCTTCATACACGGCCTGATAGATACCCCATTCTATAAAAACGACCTGATGATTTTGCTAATAATATTTTTAGAAATGGGGCTAACAAAAAAAGAGAAAATCATTTCAAACCTGAAACCAAATCCAAAAGAGCATAATACGGATCTTCAGCTTTAGTGATACCCGAAGCCAACAGAACCCCGGCCGCACCCAACGATAAAGCTATTTTTACATCCTCGGCACTTTTAACACCCGCCCCAACCAATACTCTGTTTTCCCCTACAAGCCTGACAGCATTTTCCACGATCTCAGGCTCGGCTTTGGAAACGGAAATATCCCCTCCAATAAGTTCAGGAGGTTCCACCGCAACAAGATCTGGATTAAACGAAGCAACTTTCTCAGCCTGTTCAGCGGTATCCGCACAGACTATTACAAAAAGCCCCGCTTCACGAGATCTCTCCACAGTTTCTCTCAACGTTTCATATTCTACAGGATATTCAGCGTGATTAAGCAAAGTTCCATAAGCACCCAGACCTTTAACCGCGTAAGGCATAATACGCCCCGTATAACTACCGAAGCCCACAGGATCAACATGCTGGGAAAACACAGGCAGATTTACCGACTCGGAAACTTTCTGTAGATCCAGCGCATTAACAGCTATGGCTATACTCGCACCCGTCTCCTCAGCTATTTTCTCATGAATTTTCGCAAGCTTTAAAGCACGCTCACCTGTGGCCTGCTCGTAAAGTTTAAAATTTACTAATATTAATGGCAGTTTCATGTTTTAAAATATACAAAATTTATAATTCTAAATAAATTGACGCTCAAGGCAATTTTTGATATAATATTATAATAAATTAAAATAAAAACAAAAACAATGAGAGCTATAAAATTTTTATATTTTCAAAACTTCAAAGAAAGCAGATTAATTTTCAAAAACGGAGTCGAAGCCGCACCACCTGTAACACCAGAAGCAAAATTAGAAGACGAAAGAAAGCAAGTACAGACAAAAGAAATCAAACAACGAAAAGACGCAAGAGTAGAAACAAGTTTGACGAGCCCAGACAAAAAAAGTGATATTTTATCATCCCTGGACCGGGAAAAATTCGATAATATCCTGGAAAGAAATAAAATTGAAGGAACAACTATAGAATTAAGCTCATTGGACGGATTCGAAGTAAGCAGGTTAATAAAATTCTGTAACGAAAATCCTGAAAACTTCCCCAAAATTCTAAAAAAAATTAAAGAAGCAGAAATCAAAGGAATTCAGTTAAATCAAAGCTCTCTTGAAATCTTACTGGGATATTATGAAATAAATGAAGAAGCTGTAAAAACTATAGTCAATTCGATAATAAATGAAAACAATTCATATGTGACCGCTTTTTTAATCAAAGCAACAGAAGTAATGGAAGAGAAAAAAACCATAAGAAAAAAGATTTTCAAAAAAATAAAAAACAACGAATCAGTCTATAAACAACTTGATACGACAGCATTGACATTATTGATCGAATCAGTCGGATACAAAACAATTATCAAAAATACATCCTTCGAACAAAAGAGCTCACTGATCGGAACAGAAAAAATTGATACAAAAAACAAAAAAGAAATATTAAAGAATCTGCTGAATAATAAAGAAATCAAACAGCCGGAAAACGCCGTACATTTAGCGGAAAGCCTCTATAAATTGGAGGAAAACAAAAAACTGTATGAAGAATTCTTAAAATTTCTGGATAAAGGCCCCTTTTATTTAAAAAAAGAAATTGCAGAAAACGAAAGACTGAATCCGGAAATCAGAAAAGATGCATACGAGTTGGCAAAAGACAGACAGGACGAAGTCGAAGACCCTGAAGCTCCGGAAATTCCGGAAAAATCCGAAGAAGAAAAAACCGCAATCGACAACGCGGGCATAGAAATAACCGACACCAGAGTACAGTTTCCCATTGAAGGCGTGGAACGCAGCTTCATAAAAACCCCTGCATTTGTAAGTAAATTACAAAGATTAAAAAACCCTGAAGCAGTAAAACTTGCCTGCTATGAAAGGCTTTTAAAAATAATTACAAGAGACCACAGTATCGATGAAAACCACAAAGATTACAACAAACATGAAATTGCAACTGACGAAGCATTCGAAAAATCAAACAATAAACTAATAAGCGAAATTGCGAGACTAAGGAAAACTGTAGAAAAAGCACCGGCTGAGCCTGCCGTCACAAAAAAAGAAGAAAAAATCGGAGAGGCTCCGGAAGGAGCAGTACCCCCTGAAGAACGTGCTGAAGCGGCTCCTCCGCCAACAGAACGCCCGCAGAAACCCGCACCCGAAGCGGCTCCCCCGCCAGCAGAACGCCCGCAGGAACCCGCATTCGAAATACAACCAACAACAAGACCGGAATCAACCGAAGAAGAAAGAAAAGCAGACCAGTCACATGAATACCTGGAAAAAACATTAATGACGAGAATAAAAGAGATATATCCGGACAAAGAAATAAAAATAAAAGAAAATTATCTGGAAATAACCATGACGACCGAACCGCCGGAATTTCCAAAATTTTACCTGGAACCCCAGCTCAACGAAGAAGGAAAAATGGAAAATCTTGTCCTGACCTACAAACGTTATTTTATCGGAGATGTTTTAAGAAAAACACCGGACAACCTTACAAACGAAGGAATCAAAAGTTTTCTCGAATATGAAAAAGAGGAAGCTCTTGAAGATATTAGAGATCACAAAGAATTTATAGGCAACCTAAAAGAAACCGATATCAAAGCTCCTGAAGGAAAAGGAGAAGTTGCAGAATTTCTTTTGAAATGGCCTTTTAAAATCCCGGATATTAAAAAAGATTTTACAGCAGGCGAAGATGTTATGGACCTAAAAGATGACGAAAATAAATGGTTTGCGGGCTTTGACAGACTGGAAGGCCATAATATTTATTACACAACTTTTGAAGAACAGTTCGGAATGGCAACAAACGAAGTCCCCGAAAGAATGATGAGAATTATAGGCATTACAAGCAGTGTAAACTTTAACGATATTCTACGCGAAGTGGCCAAAGACTACGCTCCCGGATACGACACCGATAATGTAGATGATTTTGAAAGCAAATTTAATGTAGATGATTTTGAAAGCAAATTTAAAGAATTGCTTGTCCTTTCAAGAAGCAATAATCCGGAAGCAATAAAAAACAGACCAATAACATTATACGAACTCCGAAGGATGTACGACCTTTACCTTGGAGGAATGAAAGTCCTTAAAACACTTGAAATAGACAGAGTAAAAACCATTGAAAGAGAGTCATTCGAACAAAAATATTCTCTACAGATAGAAACAGTTGAATCGACTGACGAAAAATGCGCTTTCAATAAATACTATAGCGTGAAAGACATAACCAAAGAAAAAATAACCAGTGAAAAAGGCAATTTCAGAATCGGCGTATCTCAAAAAGCTTTTGAAGAGTTTTTAAAAGTTGCTCATTCTTACCTTAAAGATACGGTAGATCCTGATTTTTCTCTTGATACAGTAAGAAAAAAATTTGAAGGAGGAGCATGGGAAACAGGAGATATTTTAAGAACAATTTTCAGGGCGTATCAATTTGACGAACTTGTATCCGTAAGAAAAATAGTCAAAAAAGAATCCACAGAAAAAGGAATTACAAAAATGCTTCTGACAGATATACCTGAAAACTTTAAGGCGGATTCTTCTTCTGTCAAATTGCTGTTTGAGCGTTTTAAAGATGATTCTCTTGGAGATGAAAAACTTTGGGGAGACTTGGATGCGCCAACCAAAGAAGAATCACACAAAATGAGACTGGCGGAAGTACAAAGTGAGCTCAGCGTAAGCGAAGAATCTTACAAACAAAAAGTTTTAAAATTATTAAAAACACATAGAACAACAAGAACCACAGAAGCAGACACCCTTGAATGGGCGTTTTCAAAAGCAGTGGATCTCGAAACCGATATGACATTAAGAAATATCGGATATTACTACGACGTCGAAGGACTTGAAATCAGAAGGTATTCATCACCGGAAGCCATAGTAGATAATTTATTTGGAAAACAAAATGTTGAAATAAGAAACAAGGAAGGAGAAAAAGAAAACTTAAGGCTCTACAATTTTGAAAACGGAGTAAAAATTATCAATGAAAAAGCGGTAAAAAGATACATAGATCTTCTGATCTATAAGGGCCTGAAACGCAGAAGAAGAAAAGAAATTCATAGAGAAAGAATCTACAAATATGACGAAATCATAGACCGCGAAATCGAAATATCAGAACACGACACACTCGACAGTTTTGTAAAAAGAGGAGGAAAAGAAAATGCCTGGAAAGCAATTCCGGGACATAAACCTATCGAAGACACACTGACAAAAGAGCCTTTCAAAATCAGCAGAAAGGAAGTTCCTACAACCATGTATAATCTGCTAAAAGATCGAGACACAATCAGCATGGAAACTATCGTAAATAAACTGCTAAAAAAGGACCTGGGAAATTTCGACAAAGTAAATGATGATTACGAAGACATAATAGATAAAAAAGAAGAATTACGAGAAGAACTCGAAGATATCGAAGAAGAAATAAGTGAAGAAGCGCAACCATCAGAAGGAAAAATAAAAAAACTCAGAAAAATTCAAAATAACGCCGCAGAAATCGACGTAAAATATCACAACCTTAAGGTATACATCGATGGCGCAGCCATTCTCTTGCAAAGACTCGAAAAAGCCGGAACACATGTATCCATTGACTATTCATTTGAAAGGCTTACGAAAACAAATCTACTCGACCAAGACATTCCGGAACTGGCGAATGAACAAATTGATCTTTTGAATGAAGGCTATATAGCCGAAAGAGAAAGAGGATATTCAAAACAAATGCTAGAAAGAGAAAATATTGACATCGAAACCCTTGATCTCTCCGGATCATATCTAATAAGAGAAATACAGCTAAAAGCTTTAAAAAAAGGATATCCCCCGTCCAGAGTTAAAGAAATCGAAAACAAATTACTCATAGCCGCAGGAGTTGGAATAGAAGGAAAAAGCATATCGGGAGGAGGAGTAGGTTTCGTTGTACCGATAGAAGAAGGTTTTGCGGTAGAATTTGGTGTTACTCATA
>WJKQ01000098.1 GCA_014728975.1 Candidatus Peregrinibacteria bacterium
ATCAATGACTCAGGGACGCGGAAATTACACGATGGAATTTGGGCATTATTCTGAAGTTCCTACAAATATAGCTGAAGAAATAAGTAAAAAGAGTTAAAGATAAATTTTATCTTGCATACAAGAAAAAATTTCGATACTATTCCGGCGCTGTGTAATTTCAGCGCTAAAATTATATATTTTTTCTAATTTTTAAACAAAATAATTATGGCTGAAGGAGTATTTGATAGAAGTAAACCGCACGTAAACGTCGGTACAATTGGTCATGTAGACCACGGTAAAACCACCCTGACAGCGGCAATAACAACTATTGCAGCAAAAAAATACGGTGGAGGAAACAAGGCAATCGAATTTGACCAGATTGACAACGCGCCCGAAGAAAAAGAAAGAGGCATCACAATCGCAACCTCCCATCAGGAATACGAAACCGATAAAAGGCACTACGCACACGTCGACTGTCCGGGGCACGCGGATTACGTTAAAAATATGATCACCGGAGCGGCACAAATGGACGGAGCAATACTGGTGGTTTCAGCAGCGGATGGACCAATGCCGCAGACACGTGAACATATTCTGCTTGCCAGACAGGTAAATGTCCCTTCCATTGTTGTTTTCCTGAACAAAATGGACATGGCCGATCCTGAAATTGCAGAACTTTCAGAAATGGAAATACGTGAACTTTTAAATAAGTACGAATTTCCAGGAGATGAAGTTCCAATTATTAAAGGATCAGCACTAAAAGCTCTTGAAAATTCAGATGATGAGGAAGCTACCAAACCTATCATCGAACTCCTGGAAGCTCTTGATACGTATATTCCGGAACCAAAGAGAGACCTTGAAAAACCTTTCTTAATGCCTATTGAAGATATTTTCTCAATCAAAGGTAGAGGAACAGTCGCTACAGGTAGAGTCGAACAGGGCATAGTAAACGTCAACGATGAAGTTGAACTCGTGGGAATAAAACCAACAAGAAAAGTCGTTGTTACAGGAGTAGAAATGTTCAAAAAGACACTGGATCAGGGACAGGCAGGAGACAATGTCGGTATTCTTTTACGCGGTATTGAAAAAGAGGAAATAGAAAGAGGACAGGTCCTTGCAAAACCGGGAACAATTACACCCCACACAAAATTTGATTCCGAAGTTTATATTTTGACCAAAGAGGAAGGCGGAAGACATACTCCTTTCTTTAAAGGATACAAACCTCAATTTTACATCAGAACAACAGATGTTACAGGTTCTATCGAGCTTCCTGCTGATGTAGAAATGGTAATGCCCGGAGACAAAGTTGAAATGAAAGTGGAACTGGGAGCACCCATCGCTCTGGACGAAGGAACCCGTTTTGCTATCCGTGAAGGAGGCAGAACCGTCGGCGCTGGAGTTGTCACAAAGGTCACAGAATAATAACAAAAACCAATTAAAAAAGGGCCCGCCTCCGGCGGGCCTTTTTTTTAAAAATTTCATTTGACTTTCTAAAAACAAACCTATATAAGTTCACTACAAAACTGATTTTCTGCTGTTAGAAAATCACTCGTAAAACGGGACAGCTCGGCTCCAAGTTACTTTCTTAATACGAAAATTATACAACCGGGCGGCCCCCCACCCGGTAATTTAACAATAAAATATGGTACTTCCCAAAACCAGCGAAAGAATAAAAACAGATATTTTTCCGGAGAAAATTCCCGACAAAATAGCCCAAAAACTAAGAGGAAGCTTATATATGATACTTTTTTCAGGAGCAGACAAAGAATTAGCGGATGGCGGATGGGAAACAAATAATAACCTTCTGGTACTTCAAAAAAATACAACAACAGCAGTTTACGATGCATGTACTTTAGAAAGATTAAATTAATTAACTTCAAATTCTATGCCGCCAAAACAAAAAATCAGAATTAAAATCCGTTCATTCGACCACAAAGTCATTGACGAAACCTCAAAACTGATAATCGATACTGCTGAAAGAACAGGAGCATTTGTTTCAGGACCCATTCCACTGCCAACCAAAATAGATAAATTCACCGTTAATAAATCGACATTCGTTCATAAAAAATCAAGAGAACAATTTGAAATGCGAACACATTCAAGATTAATCGATATTCAACAAACCACACCAAAAACAATAGAATCACTTTCAAATCTAAGTCTTCCCGCAGGTGTTGAAATAGAAATAAAAATGCTTCAGGAAGAATAAATCATACTTTGACCGAAAAGCCAAAGCTGTGATAACTTTCCAAATGTAATTCACACCTATGGAAATTGTTAAATGGTCAGCATTATTTATAATCTCACTCGCTGTCTTGATAAAATCCGCAGACTATTTCACAACCACAGCTGAAAAAATAGGTCTACACTTCAAAATTCCTTCATTTATAATCGGAGTTACCATCGTGGCACTCGGCACTTCCCTACCCGAAATTGCTACATCAGTTATATCGGTTTCTGAAGGTCAGTCACAGATTGTAATCGGAAACGTAGTCGGTTCCAATCTTGCAAACATTCTATTGGTGCTCGCAATAACTGCAATAATCGGAAAACGCCTTTTTGTAAGCAAAGACATAATTAACATCGACCTTCCCATTCTGCTCGGAAGCACGATTTTACTTTTTATTACAACATTGGATGGTAAATTTTCATACGCTGACGCCGCGATTAGCTTGCTGACTCTATTAACATACATTTTATATAACACCAAGGCTCACCGTGAAATCGAACCAAAAGAAAAAAGAGAACTTTCCAAGCTCAAAGCAGAAGAAAAAAAAGAAAAATTAAAAATAAAATACCCGATTATCCTCATAGTTTCAGGAATATTTCTCTACTTCTCCGCTGATTTCACAATTGAATCAGTCATACAGCTCTCAAATATTTTTAAAGTCGGAACCGAAATAATAGCGGTTTCTGCGATTGCTATAGGTACATCCTTACCGGAACTTGCCGTATCCGCGGTAGCCGCAAAAAAAGGAAAAGCTGATATCGCGATAGGAAACGTAACAGGATCAAATATATTCAATATTTTAGGAGTAATGGGTATTCCCGCTTTATTCGGTACTCTACACATTCCTCCAGGCATGATCACATTCACTATACCTGTACTTATTTTCGTCACGATACTTTATGTATTTGTTACAATGGATAAACAAATAACAAAATGGGAAGGTCTCACTCTTCTCTTACTTTATATAGCCTTTCTGGGTAAAACATTTGGATTAATTTAATTTTCAAATCATGAAAAAAACCACATCTTTCCTGTTAATTTCAGCATTATGCCTAACAATCTTGACTTCATGCCAAAAAGAAGTCCCTAAAGAAGAAAAAAAGCCCGAAAAAGAAAAACCCAAAATATCTTTTCAGGAAGTTGAGGCAGGAACCTTCGCAAAATGGGAAGAAGACAAAGTCAGTTATATACCTTCCGTTCCGGCTTATTCCGTAAATATTCCAAAAATTGAAGACGGCCCATCAACAGGAAACGTAACAATTTATGAAAATCAATACCTGACTGACGACATCATAGAAACTCTCAATAAATACGGTTTCGCGATAAAAGAGGATAACTACAGCGAATTCTTTGACCTGTACGAAAGTAATCGATACGATCTTATAGCCAATTTTATCACAACAGACTCAGTTCTTCATACGTATCACCTTTTCTTCAATCACCTTTTAAAGTCTCTTGAAGAAAATCAGCTCATTGATGTAGCCGAAAAAATTTCCGACCAAATGGTAAAAATTTCAGAAGAACAATACCAGACTCTGAAAGGCACAGATTATGAAAACGCCGCGATGAAAAATATTGCATATTTTTCAGTCGCCAAAAAAATCCTCGAACCGGAAAGCGAAATTCCCTCCCTGGTCGAAGATAAAGTCAAAAATGAATTGGAACTTTTAAAAAAACACGAAGGCATAAAGTTATCCCCAATCTTTGAATACAAAGAGGATTATTCACAATATTCCCCAAGAGGACACTACACAAAATCTGAGGCGCTAAAAAAATATTTTAACGCTTTAATGTGGTATGGAAGAATCACTTTCAGACTGAAAGAAGACGAAGGCGAAGAAGAAACAAAATCCGCACTACTGGTAGTTTCGGCAATTAAAAACAATCCGGAAATCTTCGACTTATGGGAAAAACTTTATGAACCGATTAATTTTTTTGTAGGAGAACCGGATGATCTTTCTTATTATGAATACCTCACAGTCGCAAAAAATATTTACGGAGGAGATTTTTCAGCCGAAACTTTTACAAAATCTGCGGAAAAACTTAGTGATTTCATGCAACAGGCAAGAAAACTTCCCGATCCAAAAATAAATTCAATGCCTGTTTTCGCACCGGATTACATAGAAAACGAAAGAACCGAAGAAATAAAAGGCTTCCGTTTTCTGGGCCAGAGATCGACAGTGGATGCCATGATTTTCCAAAAACTAATTTACAGAGACGTCAAAAAACACGCGGAAGACGGCAGCTACAGAATGCTGCCTATGGCATTAGACATTCCCGCGACAATGGGATTTGATGAAGCTTACGAAATAATGGAAAACCTTGGAGAAACAAAATATAAAAACTACAAAGAAAATATGGCTGAGCTTAAAGATTTTCTTGCAGAAATGCCTCAGGAAAACTGGACAAAAAATCTTTATTGGGGATGGATGAACACACTAAAAACGTTAATAAAAGACTATGGTGAAGGATATCCGTTTTTTATGCAGAACGAACAATGGAAATTAAAGGAATTAGTAACCTTCCTTGCCAGTTGGACCGAATTAAAACACGATACAATTCTATACGCGAAACAGGTCTATGCAGAACTTGGAGGCGGTTATGTGCCCGAAGAAATTGACGACAGAGGTTATGTCGAACCTAATCCCGAACTTTATAACAAAATGAAATCCCTGATTAACCTGACCGTGGACGGCCTCGAACAAAGAGAACTGTTAAGCGCAAAAAACAAGGATCTTTTGACAAAACTTGCAGACCTTGTCGAGAAACTTAGAGATATCTCAATCAAAGAACTTGAAAATAAACCTTTAACGGAAGACGATTACGAATTCATAAAGACCTATGGAGGTTCTCTTGAACATTTCTGGTATGAAACTCTTACAGAAGAAGAAAAGAAAATGGACCAGCAAAGTTTCCTAAATACACACCCGGCGGCAATAATTGCCGATGTAGCAACAGACCCAAACGGCGTGGTACTTGAAGAAGGAACCGGAGATATAAATAAAATTTACGTTGTTTTTCCGATAGATGGGGAACTTCATATCGCTACCGGAGGCGTATTTTCCCACTATGAATTTAAATGGCCGATGAGTGACAGGCTGACTGATGAAAAATGGAGAGCAATTCTCTTCCCTCACGCTTATCCGGAAACACAACTGGAAACAGAATTTGAACCTGAAATAGCAGAATGGCAAAAAGAATTTACAGTCACTTACTGATCGGAATCCTTTTCCTTTCGGCAATCGGAATTTTCTTATCATTAACACCCGGCTGCAATAATATCCCAATCACATCTCTGGAAACAAATGCCTCATTTCTGGAAAATTTTAAAGAACCTCAAAAACGGTTCAGTATCGATTTAGACAACGATGGAACCGAAGAAACGGGCAAAATCAATAAAGGAATCGCCTATATTTATAAAAACAACGAATTGATATTCACAAGCGATCCCTCCTGGGACGTTAAGGAAATACTCGCCGGTGACTTCAATAATGACGGACAAAACGATTTTGCTCTTTCGCTCTGGAAATACGGAAATTACGGCAATTCCCTGCCCTTTTGGGAAGAAAAAAACGATAATTCCTATAAAATGCACCTGTTCTTATACACCTGGAAAAGAGAAAAAATAGGCCCACTCTGGCATTCCTCCAATTTACCCAAACAAAACCTAAGAACACGGCTCATTGACACAAACAATGATGGACAAAACGAACTCATAGTAATCGAAACAGACTACCAAAACTCTCACGATCATAAATCGATCCTTTCACAAAATCCTGATATGGAAGACGCATCCGGTTTGTCGATTGCTCAATGGACCTGGAACGACTGGGGTTTTGAACTTCAGAAAAGGATCCAAACACACTGGAACTTTATTACAAATTTTTAGTAAATTAATAAGATACTTTGCTATTGACTATCCATTTCTCTATCTGTATATTCATACGGCAAATTGACATTGCAAGTTAAATTTTCTTGAGCGGGTTTGCCGAAAATCTTCTCAAGACACTAACCTCTACAAATTATGTCAGGAATACTCGGCAAAAAGTTAGGCATGACTCGTCTGATGCAAGACGATGGCCGCGTGATCCCGATAACTGTCATAGAATGCGAACCTAATGAGGTTACGCAGGTAAAAACAGTTGAAAAAGATGGATATCCGGCGGTAGTCCTGGGTTTTTCCAAACTGAAAAAACCAAAAAAAACCAAGAAATTTCTATTTCTTAAAGAATTCCAAGTTACTCAAGAAGAACAGGAAAATTATAGAAAAGGAGATCGGATAACCCTGGAAAAACTACAGGAAATCGAAAAAGTTAAAGTTACCGCAATCTCAAAAGGAAAAGGATTTCAAGGGGTAATCAAAAAATATAATTTCTCACGCGGACCGGAAAGTCACGGATCCCACCATCACAGAGAACCCGGCGCAATAGGAGCATGCGCTAAACCG
>WJKQ01000099.1 GCA_014728975.1 Candidatus Peregrinibacteria bacterium
GGTGAAATTATACCTTCGTCGAGATCGAATGCCGCTACACCTCCAACAGGAAATCCATATCCTTCATGTACGTCCGGCATGGCAAGCGCGTATTTTTGAATCCCTTTTAACGTTGCCACGTTAACAATCTGATCGAGGGATTTGTCATTAATAATTTTTTCAAGCATTTTTTCAGTGGCAAAAACACGGGCCGGAACCCGCATATCAGAATTATAGCTCTCTGGAATCTCCCATAGCCAGTCTTCCAACTTTTTAAGATCTTTTTTTTCCATTGTTGTTTTTGTTAAATATCAAAAACTATATTTGTTTCAAAAAGTCCTTTTTTGTTTTTTTGAATATCGGCCTCGTGAAAGGTGACAGCTTTAATATCTTCTTTAAATTCGTCAACCGGAAATCCGTGGA
Organism: Candidatus Peregrinibacteria bacterium; assembly: GCA_014728975.1. Taxonomy (GTDB): domain Bacteria; phylum Patescibacteriota; class Gracilibacteria; order UBA1369; family LOWO2-01-FULL-3; genus WJKQ01. The sequence continues at coordinate 403 of WJKQ01000099.1, forward strand.
TTTCAGCATCCAGTTTATTATCGGTCAATTTATTGAATGCAACTTCCGAATATACTTTTTTTTCTATGTTCGCGTTTGTTAAAACTTCGTTTAAAAAATCTATAAGTAATGATGTTTTGTCGGAGGCTGATAATGAAATTTTCTTGCTGCTTGAGGAATTTTTTTCTTTATTGGGAAGCATTATATGTGCCATTGCTTCAAGTGCCGATCTGAAAAGCTTCTGTAGATTTTTACCTTTGACTTTAATTCGGAGATCCGCGGTATGTTCGAGAATTTCATATGGCATATGGTAGTATTTTATACTATATTTTTTTAGGTTAAAAGTTTATATGATATTTCATGACCGCAAGGAGGCCGGAAAAAAATTGGCAGAAAAACTTTCCGGTTATAAAGATAAAAAAGATGTAATTTTATTGGGTCTGCCGCGAGGCGGGGTTGTTACTGCCCATGAAATCGCCAAACAATTAAATCTTCCCCTCGATATTGTAGTACCCAGAAAGATTGGAGCTCCGGGAAATCCCGAACTTGCAATCGGTGCAATTACTGAAACCGGTGAAGGAATTTTTGATGAAAATCTTGTAAAAATGACAAACGCAAGTAAGGACTATATTGACAAAATTGTTGAAGAAGAAAAGAAAGAGGCAGTCAGGAGGCTAAAAGTTTATAGAGGTAAAAAAGAACCTAAAAAAATTAAGGACAATACAGTGATATTAATTGATGATGGAATTGCGACAGGTTCAACAATGAGAGCTGCGATAAAATCAGTCAAGAAAAAAGGGGCCAAAAAAATTGTGGTCGCAGTGCCTGTTTTGCCCCGTGATGCAGTAAAAAAATTTAAAGAAGAGGCTGATGAGCTTGTTTATATCGATGCCCCCTATTTTTTTGGAGCTGTGGGAGCTTTTTATGAAGTATTTGAACAGACGACAGATAAAGAAGTGGTTGAAATTATGAAGAAAGTTTAGCTATTTCTTCAAGTCCTCTTTTTACTTCTTCCACAGCTGTGTCAATTTTTGAGATTATTCAGGGCTTTCTTTTTATCAATAGGGGAAAGTCGTGTTTTTTGAACGGCTTTCTTTAAGATTTCAATGTTTTTATCGTAGGATGCGCGGTCAACAAAATAGGGTGTGCCGTCTTTTCCTCCGTGCGCGAAGCTGTATCGGGCGGGATCTTTGTAGGAAGCTTTTGCTCCGTATATGACTTCTGAAACAAGGGAAAGTGCTCTTATTGTTTTGGGTCCGACCCCTTTTGTTGCTAGAAATTTTTCGTAGGAATAAGGTTTTTGATCGCAAACGAGCCATAGAATTTTCTCAAGATATTTACTTTTTGAAAAATCTTCAAGGATTACAGGATGATAGTGAAATTCTGTGTTTTCCAATTCAAGAAGCGTAAGCTGGTCTTCGTTTACTTTCATACTAATAGTCTTTGAAAGGTTTGAGGAGTATTTTCTTAAAAGCTGGACATCTTTCATGATTGTTTTATATCCTGAACTTATCATTTCGATCGATATATTGCGGTTTTTATCACTTATTGATGAGGTCATATCCAGGGTTGGTGTTTTTTTCAGCGGGTCGGTGATAATTCCGGTATGGGGTTCCTGAATCAACTCTTTTATATTGTCCGATGACCAGTGGTAACGACGTGCGGCTCTCTTTTTTTGATTCATTCCCTGTTGAACAACAGACCATGCTCCGTTTTTGGAGAAGAAAAATGTGTGATGGTATAAATTAAACCCGTCCTGGATAAGTGAACTGTCGACTTTCGCACTCATTTTTGAGTTATATACAAGTTTTTTTCCGTAACTATCCGGCAGGCATAATTTATTTGACCAGGCTTTTATCTGGTCAGGAGTTTTTAGAGAAGTTTTTCCTTTCCCTCCGCAAATATATATCCCCAATTCCCGTTCCTGAAATTTTATCGCTTCTTTTAGCGCGGCAGTAAGTGTTGTAGTCAGGCCGCTGGCATTCCAGTCGAATGCCAAAACTGTTCCGAGGGACTGAAACCAGACCGGATCGGCAATCCTTCTAATAAATTCATCAGGGCCGTATTCGGATATCAAAACCTGAATGATCTCTCTGCCGAGTTTAACCATTCTTTCAAACAGCCATTTGGGACACTTTCCGTTATCAAGAGTGAATGTTGCAAATCCTCTTCTCATAGGATTTTAAATTATATCAGGAAAAATAGTCAAAAACCATGCCTCTTTTTAAGAAGCATGGTTTCATATCTCAACAAGGAATGAGGATCAGTTATTTACCACTTTTGCTCAACGTTGAAATGAGCAAATATAAACCAGCGACACCCACAAGAATGTAGATGATTTGTGCTACAACATAAACA
>WJKQ01000100.1 GCA_014728975.1 Candidatus Peregrinibacteria bacterium
CAATAAGAGAAAGCCGGATAGATGAAAACGGAAATTATGAAATAGAAATTCCAAAACTAACAAAAGGAAAATACACGGTTTACCTGCTTCAAATATCGCAGGATAAAACATGGTCAAAAAACCTGAGTTATCAAATTGAAATTATTGAACCGGCTAAAAATATTTTACCTTATTTATCATTGATTGCAGCCGCAATTTTAATGGCTGTCATATTTTTGTTATTAAATAAAAAATCAAACAAAAAGCGCGAAAAGAAACAATATTTTAAAAACCTAAAAAAATATCTTTCAAAATTTTTGATATTAACGATAATTACGGCACTGGTTCCGGCAATACCAGGTTCGGCATCAGCTCCTCAATTACTGCTTTACGAAGGAAGATTGTTGGATAATTCCGGAAACGTAATCACATCCGCGCATACTTTTAGATTTTCATTATGGTCAAGCGGAGATTTTGTGCCGGGAGATATTGACGGTGCGGGGAATATAAATACAGGCTCTGCCAATTACGCGGGATGGCAGGAAGAACAAACAATTTCTCCAAACAGCAACGGAACATTCTCGATAAAACTCGGAACCGTTACGTCGCTTCCGGTGATCAATTACGCAATACATAAATTTCTGCAGGTTGAAATAAAACCTTCAGGAAGTCCAAACACTTCATACGAACTTATGGATCCAACCGGAGACAATGGAGCGGACACAAACGACAGAAAAACAATCGCATCCGTGCCGTACGCGTTAAACACTGAAGCGGCGCAATTTTCTTACGATGAAACATTTACACTCGACAAGGACAATACGGTGGAAAACGCCGGCACAGGATCGATTGAATTAAAATTCGGCGACACATTATCAAAAATTCTATCTTACGACACGGATAATAATTATTTTAATTTCAATGACAGCGTAAACATTGAGGGGAATTTATCTCTTACCGGAACTGTAGACGGAGTAGATATCAGTAATATGCAGTTTTCAGACATCGGTACACGAATAAAAAAGGAATCGTTAAAAGCCGAATATCCCGGAGGAACAGTCAAAGGAGACGGAATAAACAATAAAGGGAAACTTGAAACCTCGTCGGTAGACCTCGGAGGCCCGAATAAACTTAATTTCTACAGATGGACAACACAACAATTACTATTGGAAGACATTGATCTGGTTATTTCATATAAATTGCCTTTGGATTTTGTAAGTTTTACCGCCACGCCACTAAAAGTGATGTATCGCACCAGTGATGGAATAACCGCCACAAATAAAGTTGATATTTCACTTTTTGATACAAATGGAAATGCAGTTTCTCTTAGCGGAGCAGGTAATTTGGCAAATTCAAACTGGACGACTGCAAATATTGCATTCGGAGGCAGTCCCACGTTTACAGCCGGACAGACAATAACCCTACATCTGAAACTTTCCACTACAAGCGCAGGCTTTGCGGAAGTTGCGGATGTGGTTTTTGAATATAACGGACGATAATAATTTAACCAAAATCTATATGTAAAAATTAGAACCAACATCCTTCTTCCTCTGTTTACTGGACAACAGGAGGTAGTGGAAGGGGAAGGGATTGCAAGCGTCAAAGTAATCCCTCAAATCCTCATTTGGAGGAAAACAAAAAAAATTATATTTAACTAACAAAAATAAAATGAAGACGCAAAATACAAATCGATGGAAATGGACACAGCGTTTTGTTGCAACGTTTGTAGTGAGCATGCTCATGGCAAGTCTTACAGGACAGGCATCCGCGCGTATCCTTTTCCAGGATGATGACTTCCACGATATTGTATCGGAAGGAATCATGTTAAATTCCGACGACGGTGGTGATGAAGACGTCACGTTACAGTTCGGAAACGACGGTACAGACGCAACTATAATTTTTGATGATGGCACAGGAAACGTTACTTTATCCACTGACGGAGGAGATTTCTCATTCAGTGATGACAACATCACTACTACCGGTGATTTGAGTTCAACTGACATTACAGCTACTGGAGTTATCAATTTTGCCAGTGCGACCAGAATGGCTTTGCCCCAGGGAGCAACAAATCCCGGGACATGTACCGAAGGCGATCTTTTTTACAACACAACTGATAACACGATTTACAGCTGTACAGCTTCAAATACATGGACCGCTCTAAGTTCGGGCAATCAGGACTTTGAAAGTGTATATTCTGCGGACGCGGATAATACATTAACTGCAAGTGGAACATTTGATATCGACGCGACCGGAGCTTTGGGGATAGATTCTGACTCTACTGTTACAGTCGGAGGCGCTGGTGTTTCCGTTACTTCAGATGGAGGAATCGTAGCCTTAACTGGAGACGGAACAAATGATATTGATATCTCAAATGCAGGCGCGACAATTGACATGGACGCATCAAATGTAGACATTAGCACAAGTACATGGGATATCACATCTGCGGGTGTAGCTTCCGGTTTTACGGGCCTGACCTCAACAGGTACGGTAAACTTTTCAGGAGCAGGCGGATTTAGAATTAGGGAAGATAGTGATCCTGCAACAAACGCAGCATGTGCAACAGTAGGAGAAATAATTTTGGATACTACCGATAACGAAATTCAGGTTTGTACAGCGACGGGAGGAGCAGGAGCGGCAACATGGACAACTGTGTCTGCCGGCGACGCCGATACACTTGACGGATTGGATTCCCTACAATTTTTAAGAAGCGATACAAGTGACGCATACACTTCCGGAACACTCACGTTTAACGCGGGAACAACCCTACAAGTGGACGGAACATTGGATGCTGACGGCGTTGTCAACATTGGCGACAATGGAGATAATGTTACGATCGATTCCTCAACCTGGGATATAACCGGAGCAGGAGCGGCATCAGGATTCACTACTATTGACGCTTCAGGAAATATTACAACATCAGGCGGCGATTTTGTTATCGGAACAACCGGATTAACAGAAACCAATGGCGCGGGCGATAATGGTGCGACATTAATTGGTGTAGATCAGACTGAGTTTGACAATTCATCAAGTACAAATGTACAGGATGTATTGGATGACTTTGATTCTTTTGTCGGTTCAAATGCGCCAAATGTTGATGAATTGACTTTTGAACCTGAATACCCTGACGCAGTAATATACCAGGATGGTACAAACAATAAAGGTAAATTAGTTTCCGAATACGACAGTACAAATCTACGTCAATATTACAGATGGGATACAAAGAAAAAGACCGCACAGGATATAGATATAAGATTTAGACATGAATTACCGGCCGACTTTGACGACGCAGGAAACTTAACGGTAAGATATAGAACAAACACTACAAATTCCGCGGATAATTCTGTAGCTGTTACGGTGAGGAACGATACCGATAATACCACATGTCATGCTGATCCGGCCGCGGCGGGAGCTGCAGCAAATACATGGGGTACACTCACGATAACAGGAGCTGAAATTGATACGGGATGTTCCGGAGCAAGTCTGCTCGCCGCAAATGATATTATTGAAGTAATAATGAAACTTGCTTCAGATGACACAAATTCGGGATTTGCTGATGTTGGAGAATTAGTATTCGATTATACTAACTAATTATAATTGGCGCTTAGTCTCCCCGAGTTATCGGGGGGATTATAGCGCCAATTAACACCACGGATATAATATATGTCAAAAAAGATAAAATACATCATTAAAAATTTCTTAATATTAATATTGCTTCTTACGAGCAATACAACAGTCTATGCAAGAATAATTTTTGTGGATGATGTATTTGAGAATAAATCTGAAATTTATGAAATAGGATCGGATAACGATGCAAATTCTGATCCTTTGGGAGTAAAATTTGGTAGGACAAATCCTGAATATTTTTACTGGAATACCAGCACCTTCCGGGTAACGGACGATTTAACGGTCCAGGGAAATCAGTTCATACAGGGCATAGGAATTATGCTGGATTCGGATAATACCCAAGCCGGAGAAGACGTTTATATAGCAGCCAACCAGGGGAGCGATAACGATGCATATATACGATATAATTCTGGAGGTGACCAATGGGAAATATCAAACGATAGCCAGCCGTTTGAACCTGTTCTGACGCCAAGCAGAATTAATCTGGACGACGCGTACGATAATTTCAGAACAAACGCGTCAACAGTTTCAGTTGACGGGGGGGAGGGACAGACCGGCGGGCTGGTTTTTGACGGTGCGCTGGCAACAGAGGAAACTGTAACTATTTCCAATTCTGAAAATGGAGGTGTTCTTTCGTTGGAAAATTCCGGCTCCGGTCCGACATTTAATATATTTAATTCTTTTAATCCTGCAGTTACAGAATGGCAGGTCTTTAATGATGGTACGAATCAGGTATCAATTCTGACAGGAACGCAAGACCCCACATCTGTTGCAACGGATGCTGATACAGGTTCGGTTTTCTTTAATACGAATACCGGAGAATTTTTTATAAAGCAGGATGACGGCCTTACGACCAATTGGGAACTAAACGGCCTTACGACAGATCTCAATGAAGCTTTGCAGGGAACATTTGGAATTCCTTCAGCGGCAAACCGGTTTGTAACAGACGATGATCCGCGTTTAGAACAGAATAGCGGTGCCTACGGAGAAACAGCTTTGGGTACTCACCTGGATTATGATACCTATAACAGAAATATAGATAATGAATTTATCTATTTTACGCGAATATTTCTGCCTGCCGATACTATAGTGGATTCTGTAGGAGTATTTACAACACAAAATAGAACCGGAAATGTAAACTTGGGAATTTATTCAGACAGTGCCGGCCCCTTTACAAAACTGGCTGAAACAGGAACACAGTCAGGAGTGACTTCTCCATATTTTGATTTTTGGGAATACGACCTGACATCACAGTTAAATATTAGTAGCGCCGGACATTATTGGTTGGCTATGGCAACAAATCGAAGACCCAGAGCCGCAATGTATATAAACGCAAATGATAATTTTATCCCTTATAGAATTGAAACAAAAACAACGAACAGTACAACACTCCCAACAACAGCTAACCCAAACTCCCTGGGTAACGTAACTCATCTTCCTTTTATTGCCGCCTTCGAATAATTTAATATTCGGTTCCACCAACCTGTGCCAAAATATCTCTGGCGATATCTTTGATGTGTCTCGCTATAATCTGGGTATCATTATTTACTTCCCAAGCCTCTCCGGCCTTATCAATTGCTTTATTGGCCCATTCTTCTGCCTGGGCATTATCTCCCTGAACCGCAAAAATAAACGACTCTACCAGCCAATTATATGCTTTTGCTAATTTAGCCGCGCCTACAACTACTTTATCATCCGGATTGTTTTGATAAGCCTGCCATGTAAGATCAACCGCAAGATCCGAAGCAGTTTTGGCTTCACTAATTTTATTTGCAGCAATAAATTGGTCTATCTGGATCATTTCCTGTTCCGCAATGTCAAGTAAAAGCTGTGTATTATATTTTCCTTTAATCAAAGTAAGCAGATAGATCATATTTGCAACCTCGGCACGGGTGAGTATTTTACCCGGATTTAAATTTCCGTTTTCATCGGGACTTATTACTCCGACCATCGCGGCATAATTTACATAAGGAGCAAACCAGGCATCATCGGGAACATCGGGAGCCATTTTTGAAGTGGCTTCCAAAGCCTCCTGTTTAATTTTATTTGCCTCTAAAAGCATTTTTATAAACTCCGCTTTATTTACATTCCTTGTTGGAGCAAAGGTATTGTCTTCGGCGTTCCCGCTAACAATTCCCAAATCTTTTCCTTTCATAACAAACCGAGCAAACCAGGCATTACTTGGCACATCTGGAAAAGTGCTCAAGCCGAAATCTTCGGGCGACTCAATACTTGACCCCTCCAGAACAACCTTCAGAACCTCTGCACGATTTATCGTATTTTCCGGCTTAAAAGTCCCATCGGGATAGCCGTTGATAATGCCGTTTTGCCGCAAAAAAGTGATAGCTGAATAATATTTATAATCAAGGGGAACATCCGTAAAATCGGCACTCGCTACCTGAAGGCCTGATTTTGTTGACTCCTGAGCAAAAACTGGTGGTGCACACAAAGAAAAAACCATTACGGAAAACAACAAACAAAGCAAAGACTTTTTGGTAATTTTTGAAATTTTCATTTCTTATAAGTTAAAAATTATTTTTCATTTGATATTATCACATAAAAAAATAATAAGAAAAGTTTATATGCTAGCGATATTTAAGATTTATGGTTTCCCTTGAATAATAATAAATTGATATTTTTTAATTTTTGTTATAATTAAAAAGCGTGGAAAATATTGTTGAAAAAAGAACTTGTAGAAAATGTAATAAAGAATTTCCTATATATGAAGAAGATCAGGAATTTTATGAATCATTAAAGATACCCGGCCCCACCCACTGTTCCAGATGTCGGCAGAAAAGGCGCCTTCTTTGGAGGAATGAAAGAAATCTTTATAAACGAAAATGTGGCGGCACCGGAAAAAATATCCTTTCCGTATATTCGTCAGAAAAAAAATTTCCCGTATATGATACGGAATATTGGTACTCCGATAAGTGGGACGCGCTCGAATACGGTCAGGATTTTGATTTTAACAAGCCTTTTTTTGAACAATTTCAGGAACTTATGAATAAAGTTCCACAGCTTGCGCGTTCTGTTGTAAACAACCAAAACTGTGATTTTGTTAATCAATGCGGCTGGTCAAAAAACTGCTATTTAATATTTGAAGCCGATTTCAATGAAAATTGCATGTATAGCAATAATATTTATGATTCAAAGTATTCGATTGACATGTACCTTTCCTTCAAGTGTGAACTTTGTTATGAATGTATAAACTGTAAAAACTGCTACAATCTAATATTTTCACAAAACTGCGACAACTGTTCAGATTCATGGTTTCTAAAAAACTGTATCGGATGCGGAAATTGTTACGGATGCGTTAATTTGCGAAATAAACAGTACTATTACCTGAACGAAAAATATTCAAAAGAAGAATATAAAAATAAAATAAAAAATCTCAATATTCAAACCTACAAAGAACTCAAAACAGCCAGACAAAACTTTCAAAAATATACAAAAAATTTTCCACAAAAGTATTACAACGGAACACATAACGAAAATTCGACAGGAGATTATATTTCAAACACTCAAAGATGCAAAAATTGTTTCGAGGTGGATCACGCACAGGACTGCAAATATGTATTTAATTCCCGTCATATAAAAAAAACATACGACATGACAGTGTTCGGCTCCCATAATGGAGCTGAATACTGCTGTGAGAATCATGAAATAGGCGACGGGGTAAGAAATATATTATTTTCAGACCAGGTCTGGATTGGATGCTATGATATATACTATTCAAAACTCTGCGTGCAAAACTGTCATAATTTATTTGGCTGTATCGGGTTGAAACACCAAAACCACTGTATTTTTAACAAGAAATATGAGAAAGAGGAATATGAAAAGCTTAAAAATAGAATTATTGAACATATGAAAAAGACCGGAGAATGGGGAGAATTTTTCCCAAAAGAAATAGTACCTTTTGCGTATAATGAAACCACTGCCCAGGATTATTATCCGCTCACGAAAGAAAAAGCGCTTGAACAAGGCTATAAATGGAAAGACCCTGATCCAAAGGAATACCTTCCGCAAAAATATGAAATACCGGAATTGATTGAAGACGTACCGGATACAATCCTAAATGAAATCCTTGCCTGCGAAGAATGTCGTAAAAATTATAAACTACAGCAGGAGGAATTAAAATTTTACAGAAGAATAAAACTGCCGGTCCCAAAAAAATGTTTTAAATGCCGTCATAAATACAGGTTTTCACTAAAAAATCCGAGAATTCTCTACGACCGTAATTGTCAGAAATGCGGGGAAAATATAAAAACTACATATTCACCGAATATGCCTGAACTGGTTTACTGCGAAAAATGTTATTTAGAATCTATAAAATAAATAATTACTTTGACCTTGCAATAGAAAGATATTCCCCTTCAATCGGATAATATTTATTTATGGTATAAGGTCTGCCCCCAACCAGAATTTCAATATCCGAAGGTTTTTCAATATCCATTCTGATTCTCTGCCCCGTCTGAAGATTTGGACTCAAACTCACTTTTAAAGCTAATTTATTTCTACTGTCATTATCAATTTTAAAGTTTATATTATCAAAAATCAGATAACCATCTTTATGCCTAGCTTCCGAGATAGGCTTATTTCCTTTTACGAGAGCGGCTTTTAAAATATTTTCACTATCAACTCCGACAACTTTGAGAGTTAATTTTCTTAAAACCATAGATTCATTTTTTGTTTTAAAAACAAAATCCATTACATAAATACCTTTACTTCCCGGCTCCGCGAATGATTTCTCGGGATCATTCATAATGCTGAAATTAATCAAATTTGGATTATCGTTTTCAGCAATAAAAATTTTACTGCTCCCTCCGGCAAATATGTTGGCGGAATAACCTGAAGGACTTGCGTCACTGATATACTCCTGTTCATCAAAATGAAAAGCACTCACAATAAAATATTTGACTTCTTCATTAAAAGTTAGAGAAGCAGTGGCCATCAGGACCATAATAAAATAAAAATAAACCTTAATTACTTTTGCTATATTCATTAATCAAATATTTTAAATAATCTTTTGTTGCTGGTTTATCCGGAAATAAAACACCGTCAAACGCATAACCTTTATTGCTTGCGTATAAGGCTTCAGCATAAGGATATATGGGTGCGTCTTCTGAAACGTCATCAAAATGCGGAGAATCTTTCTTAATCGTTAATTCCACATCAAAATAATCCAGAACAATCCTCAAAACTTCGCCTCTGGAAATTTTTTCCTCCGGATTATATTCATATTGCCGGGTATCCAGTAATCCCAGATTATAAAGAGTCTGGACATGAGGTCCGTACCATTCATTTATATTGACGTCTTTGAAAAAATTCGGCCCCTCGTCAAAAAGATCAATATCACAGTAATCAATAAAAAGCTTTGCAAATTGTGCGTGATTTATTTCTTCGCTTGAAACAAAATGCAGAATATTACTGACCGCGTAATTACCGCTATCGGGATTTTTTGCTTTTATATAAACAAAATCAGTATCGCTGTCCACATAATGAGCCCGGAATTCAGAAACAGATTTGGAGGAAAATCCTGTTTTAATATTCCTCAAGGAATTTTTAATTCGGTAATAACCGACGGGTCCACTGTCACTCAGAAATTCATCATAACGTATATCGGCCTTGTCATATTCGACATCTTCTCCGGTCATTATTTTAAATTCATGCTTGCGGATTGAAAAAGGAGTCGAATTAAAATCAAAAACATATGTTCCGTCTTCCAAAATTTCATCAACCGATAAAGATTTTATTTTTGGAGAATTTTCAAAAAATTCTACAGTATATTGATTATTCCCTGTATATTTATCTACTTCATCTGCAAGCTCCAGCTCGAGATTAACGGTTCCACCGTTATATCGACCATCAAATAATATTTCATAGTTTCGAATGGTATAACTTTTGCCTTCATCCAGGGAAAAACCATCAATCGTATTTTTAATTATTGAACTTTTTTGATTTTCATCTCCATAAAGAATAACTCTCGCGTCTTTCAAATCACCTCCATAATTATGAACGACAATAGTTGAATTGTATTTATAAAAATTAAAATCACTTTTAGGTTCGCTTTTTTTTCTTAAAATTACTTTTTCAATTGCCAGGTCGGGCGGCTCCGGCGTATATTTTTCAGCAACATTTTTTAGAATTGAAAGAATGGAAGTTTCCAAAACCTTGTAATTTTCCTTAACATAAAGAAAATGACCGGATAAAAGTAAAATAAATGGTAGAATATATAAAAATATTTTCTTACTTTTTTTCATTTTTGTTTTTATTTTTCGAAATCTTTCAATTTTAGCATAAATAAGCGCCAAAATCAACTCTTTCTATTTGAAAAATTTAGGGAAATAACAAAATTGCTTTATAATAGCAATCACCTGAAAATAATAATCAAATGGCAAAATTATTGGTAAAAGGAGGCACTAAACTGAAAGGTGAAATTAAAGTAAGCGGATCAAAAAACGCCGCGCTTCCAATTATATGTGCGTCACTTTTGACAAAAGAAAAAACGATCCTTGAAAATATTCCGGATATTGCAGATGTTCATTCCATGGTCAAAATCGCCGAGTCATTGGGAGCAAAAGTTACTTACAAAGATCACACAATTGAAATA
>WJKQ01000101.1 GCA_014728975.1 Candidatus Peregrinibacteria bacterium
GGTACATTTAAACCAGACAAAGAAATAAATCGTGCTGAATTAACAAAAATTGTCGTTGAAATCATGGTAGGAAATCCCGGTCCCACATATAACAATTGTTTTCCGGATGTAAAAAACGAATGGTTTGCGCCTTACGTATGTTATGCTGAGGTCTCCGGTTGGATTGATGGATATCCTGACGGTACGTTTAAACCTGCAAACAATACTAACAGAGTAGAGGCAATAAAAATTATCCTTAATGCATTTTTTGGAGGCAAAGAAAATATTCCTGAAATTCAACCAGTATCAGATATGCCCTCCGATGCCGATCCTGAAGAATGGTATTACCCTTTTTTACAATTTGCCATTTCAAAAGACCTGCTTGATCTCCAACACATTACCTACTATGTAGTTTCCAGCTATAATTATCATGGAGACGAGAATATGACCCGAAAAGAAGTTGCCGAGATGCTATACAGATTAATGCATACGTTCACTCCGGCAGAAATATAGTTAAAAATTAATAATTTTACTATTTTCAAGGGATTTTCCTATCATATTATCAATAGGAATATTCCCTTCGTATTCTCTAATATTCATAACATTGGCTCTTAATTCAGGTTTTTTAGGCATAAACATAGTACAGCTTTCTTTGCAGGGAAGTTTTGATATTTTAAAAGTACCTATTTTTTCAGCAATTTTTATGATTTCCTCTTTATCATAACCGATTAAAGGTTGAAATACCGGTATATTCGACACATCATGAATTGCAAAAATATTTTCAGGAGTTTGTGAAGCAACCTGACCAAAATTATCACCGGTAACAATCCCGTTTGTTTTTTCTTTCTTTGAAATTTTTTCCGCTATTCTAAGCATTATTCTCCTGTACAGAATAGTACGAACCTTACCGGGTATTTCCAAATTGGTCGCAATCTTTTTTTGAATATTTCCGAACGGAATTATATACACCTTTGTATCAAATTGATATTCGCTTAATATTTTTATCAGTTCCTTCGACTGTTCCATTTCATTTTTATCAGTATACGGATATCCGTGAAAGTGAACAAAAATAATTCTTGCACCTCTTTTCATAAGAAGAAATGCAGCCACAGGAGAATCTATCCCTGCTGATATTAAAGAAACCAACTTTCCCTGGCTGTTTGAAGGAAAACCACCGATCCCTTCGTGTTTTTTAAAAGAAAAATATCCATAATTATTAAAAAATTCAATATCCACAACAAATTCCGGATCTTTCATTTTGACACTTATATCAATTTCGTTTTTCAATAAATTCGCGCCAATTTCTCCTTCAATTTCATAAGATTTATATGGAAGCACCATTGACCGTTTTACTTTCACTCTAAAAGAATCCGGCTTTTCTTTGGAATCAAAAATAAAATCAGGTAAATTTTCAAATATTTGGTTGCTTAATTTTTTTATATCTAAAGAACCGGCAAAAACAAATTTATAATTTTTAATGCCGCAAACTTTATTCAAAACCTCCACATATTTTTCCTTATGTCTTTTTAAAGAAAAATTATCAGGCAGTTTAACAAGAATCCTTCCCAACGTATATTTTACAGAAAATGTTTTTCTGAACCGTTTTTCAAGTTTCAATTTAATATTTTTCCTCAACTTACCGATATAATAATCGGCATTTGCTTTCTTAAGACCAATCTCTCCATAATGAATTAATATATAACTTTTCATGCAGAGAATTTAGGAATTACTTTATATATTATAATCGGTAACATGCTAAAATATTAAGGTCAAAATATCAAATATGTACGAAAATATATTTCACTTAAAAAACGACAGACCTTTAATTATGGGCGTCTTAAATTTGACTCCAGATTCTTTTAGTGATGGTGGTGAATACAATACTCTGGAAAAAGCTCTTCATCGAGCCAAACAAATAGAAGAGGAAGGTGCTGATATTATTGATATCGGCGGTGAATCAACAGGCCCAAATTCAAAATATATCCCACTTGAAAGAGAATTAAAAAGAGTAATTCCCATTCTTAAAAAAATTAAAAGAAACATTGATATTCCAATTTCAATTGATACCTACAAATCGGAAGTCGCACGTCAGGCAGTGGAAGAAGGAGCAGACATTGTTAACGATGTCACAGCATTAAGACAGGATCCAAAAATGGTAAAAATCATAAAAAGATACAAGTGTCCATTAATAATTATGTATTCAAAAGACAATACTCCGAGAACCACGATACAAAATAAAAATTATAAAGATGTTATAAAAATCATAAAATTATTCCTGGAAAAAAGAATAAACTACGCTGAAAACCATGGAATCGATAAAAAACAGATAATTATTGATCCTGGTCTTGGAAACTTTATCAGTAAAATACCAAAATATAGTTTTGAAATAATTGCACGCCTTAATGAATTAAGGGATTTTGGAAATAATATTCTGATTGGCGCTTCACGTAAATCATTTCTCGGAGGAGAATTTAAAGAAAGAGATATTAAAGGTATTATAACAGCAGGCATTGCCTATTTGAACGGAGCAAGTATTATAAGAACCCATAATATTAAAGACACCAAAGAATTTTTTAAAAAATTTAACGGATAAATATGCCAAAACTAAAATTAAGCACAATATTAAGATTCTCTTCTTCACATTTTCTTACACCATATCATGGAAAATGTGAAAAACTGCATGGTCACAATTATAAACTTATAGTAACAATTAAAGACGACCTTAAAGAAAACAATATGGTTTTGGATTTTAAGAAAATGAAAAAAATAATAGAAACAACTGTAATCGATAAACTGGATCACAGTCATTTAAATGATACTTTTGATAATCCGTCCGCGGAAGCTATATCAATCTGGATATGGAACGAACTTAAAAACAAACTTCCGCTAAATAAAATTACACTTTACGAAACAGAAGATTACTTTTGCGAATATGAAGGAGAATAAAGTATATATAGGATTGGGTACAAATCTTGGCAATAGATCAAAAAATCTTGATTCGGCCATAAAAGAAATAGAAGAATTCTCCAAAATCATTAAAAAATCATCAGTTTATGAAACAGAACCTGTAGGATATAAAGACCAGGAATTATTCTTAAATATGGTAATAGAAATAATTACTGAACTTTCTCCTGTAGAATTAATTATAAATCTAAAGGAAATCGAACATAAAATGGGAAGAAAAAAAGAATTTTTAAATAGACCAAGAA